>CALRKC020000229.1:0-4976 GCA_943367895.1 Erythrobacter sanguineus
GGTCTTGTCCGGGATTACCAAAGGTCGTGCGTTTAAATTATGTGGCGCGATAGGAGTGATGACAAGGCTTTTTACATTGGGCGTCAAGATCGGGCCGCCACAGCTCATGGAATAGCCTGTCGATCCGGTAGGTGTTGCAATAATCAACCCGTCAGCCCAATACGAATTCAGGAACTCACCGTCGAGATAAGTGTCAATTGTAATCATCGAGGTTGTGTCTTTCCGGCTTACAGAAATTTCATTCATCGCAAAATTGATGCTTTCAAAATCAGGGTTTTTTGGTTCGGATTTTATACTCAGTAAACTCCGGGGCGAAATCGTGTAGTCCTTATTGATAACAAATTTCAGGAACGTCGCAATACTGTCTTTCTGCACCATTGCCAGGAAACCCAGTCTTCCTGCGTTGATCCCCAAAATCGGGATTCCCGAATCGCGAACCAATGTAGCTGCACGCAGTATGGTCCCATCGCCACCAATGCTGATCATCATGTCAAAACTGGAATCCAGCTGACTGTGTGAAGTGAAAACCTTATAGTTCTTCTTAATGATCTGCTTCTCATAAAGCATCTGCAGGAAGTCGGCCTCAATTACCATCTCAACATTGTTCTCGTTGAAGAAAACAAAAATGTCCCGAATGATCGGTTCCGTGCTGTTTTGGTAATATTGTCCGTAGATGGCGACTTTCATTAATTAGATAATTGGTTAATTAGAAAATTAGAAAAATAAAAAATGAGATGATGTTTTTAGCCACAGCGCGTACATTTTCTAATTATCAAATTTTCTAATTTATATATTAAGGTATTTATCCAAATAATCCGAACGCTCCTTCAAACTGTTCAGGTAATTGTCCTCATTGTGTTCTGAAATGATTTCATAATCATAACGCCTGAAAGTCTGTATGATGTCGTTAACGCTGCCCATGGCAATTTTTACCGTGATCTGTATCGTGTCATTCGTGGTTCCTGATACAAACGTACCAAGTATTTTGGCGTTGTTACTCTCCACAATCTGTACCACCTGTCCCATCGAATAATCCAGGATCGCTTTTTCAACAATGATAATACCGCCCGGATCTTTCAGGAATGGCGTATCATTAAAAAATTTGATGATGTCCGTGATTTCGTAATAGCCGGTATACTTATTTTCAGCGTCCAAAACCGGGACGACATCCGTATGGTTTCTTGCAAAAACCTCCAGCACATCAAACCAGTTTGTCGTGGTGCGCGCAAAAAATACTTCAATGGCATAGCGGTAATTCGACAACGCCTTGTCAGCCTCGAAGGTCTCAGCATCTTCCGCGGAAATGCTTCCGATATAAATTCCCTCTTCCACGACGGGAAAATGCGAGAAATTCACATCCGCAAAAAAATCCTGCACTTCAGCAATCGTATCCTTACTGTCGATCGGCCTGAAGTCACGGTTTATAAAATCAGTAATCTCTGTCATAGCAATTAAATTCAATGCAAATTAATCAAATTTTAGTACAAAACACCTGCTTTAACTTTGTATTTTTGTAAGCCATAACTGCATTTATCATGCCAAAAGTATGACCATGACCAAATTAAGCGTAAATATCAATAAAATCGCAACCCTCAGGAATGCCCGGGGCGGTAACGTTCCTGACCTGCTCAAGGCTGCGACCGACATACAGCGTTTCGGTGCACAGGGCATCACCATTCATCCGCGGCCCGACGAGCGGCACATCCGGTATCAGGATGCGCGCGATCTTAAATCAATAGTATATACGGAATTTAACATCGAAGGGAATCCGGAAAAAAGCTTCGTCGATCTCGTACTTGACATCAAACCCCATCAGGTGACGCTTGTTCCCGATGCGGTCGACGCCATCACCTCCAATGCCGGCTGGGATACGATCAGGAATAAAAGTTTCCTGACCGAAATCACGCAGGAATTCCAACGCAACGGCATCAGGGTATCGATTTTCACCGATCCGGTTTTGCAGATGGTTGAAGGGGCGAAAGCGGTTGGTACCGACCGGATTGAATTGTACACCGAGGCGTTTGCGCATCAATACGGTTTGGGGAACAATGAGGCGGTAAAGCCTTATTATGAAGCTGCGGTTTTAGCCAGTGAGCTCGGACTCGGACTTAATGCCGGACACGACTTAAGCCTCGACAACATTAAGTTCTTTAAAGAAAATATCCCGGGATTGCTGGAAGTTTCCATCGGTCACGCGCTGATTTCCGAGTCGTTGTATCTCGGACTTGAAAATGTCGTCAATATGTATTTACAGAAGTTAAAATAGTGGGGCGTGCCCTCGTTGCGGAAATGATGTAGTAAATATCAGGTTTGTTGCGCAACGAGGTCGGGCTGTCCGTTGCAATCTTTTTTGCAAACCTTTCAGGGTTCGCCAAAAAAGGATTTCCACTGCCATCCCTCACGCGGTCCCGCGCCATTTCAAAATTCGTTGTTCAGAATTTAACATTGAATCTTCAGGAATTTTGAATATGAATTTCTGACAGCGAATAACGAATGTTGAAATTTGAAATAGAAAAAGCACCATGTTATATTCCAAAACCGAAGGCTCCGGCCAGCCACTCTTAATCCTCCACGGATTCCTCGGCATGTCCGACAATTGGAAAACGCTTTCCGGCCAATTTGCCGCAGAAGGATTTCAGGTACACGCACTGGACATGCGCAATCACGGACGAAGCCTGCACTCGGCCGAGTTTACGTATGCTGCCATGGTGCGAGATATTGCAGAATATGTTCGATTCAATAATCTTGGAACGGTCGACATTATCGGGCATTCCATGGGCGGCAAAATCGCGATGTTTTATGCGACGCAGAACCCGGAAAAAGTCAGGAAACTTATCGTTGCCGATATTGGGCCGAGATATTATGCGCCCCACCATCAGGATATACTGAAAGCGCTGAACTCAGTTGATTTTTCAAAAAAGCCGTCACGCCAGGAAGTTGATGACATTCTTGCTGTTTATGTTCCTGATTTTGGTACGCGGCAATTCCTGATGAAGAGCCTGTATTGGCAGGAGCCGGGGCAGTTAGGGTTCCGGTTCAATCTGGAAGTTTTCAACAGTTCCATCGAATCCATTGGCGAAGCGCTTCCTGCGAATGCCGTTTACACAAAACCAACCCTGTTCCTGAAAGGAGAAAAATCACGTTATATCTGCGAAGATGACGAACCCGTAATCCATCACCATTTCCCGAATTCGGAAATTGTGACCATAAAGAACGCCGGGCATTGGCTCCACGCCGAAAACCCAAAGGACTTTTTTGAATCAACCCTGTCTTTTTTAAAGCAATAAATATGAAATACATCTTAAGGCTTTTGCTTACAGCGGTACTGGTGCTGCTGCTGTCCAACCTTCCCGGCGTTCATGTCCAGGATTTCCGCACCTCGCTTGTCGTGGCGCTGGTACTATGGCTGCTCAATCTTTTCGTAAAACCGATATTGGTATTGCTGACGCTGCCTGTTACAATCTTTACTTTAGGACTGTTCCTGCTCGTGATCAATGCTTTAATCATTATGCTGTGCTCGAACTTATTCCAAACCTACAGGTTGGGGAATTTCCATGTCGATGGCTTCATGACCGCTTTGGTATTCAGCATACTTTTGTCAATCTGCCAGTCCGTCTTGTTCCGCCTGACAGAAGAAAAGAAGTAATAATAAACCCTTCCCAACAAAATATTAAAATTTGCCGGGCTGCTAAAAATATACTAATTTTGCGCCCAATTTTATGACTAACGCAATGAATATTACAAAAAAGAATATTGACGATTTAAATGCAGTCGTTACCGTTGAAATAAGCAAAGAGGATTATGCTCCGAAAGTAGAGGCCGTATTAAAGAATTATGCCAAAACGGCTACAATTCCCGGTTTCCGTAAAGGCGCCGTGCCGTTAAGCATGATCAAAAAACAATATGGAAAGGCCGTTTTGCTGGAGGAAGTGAATAAGATACTTCAGGAAAACCTAAACAAATTTCTTAAGGAGGAAAAGTTGGATATCCTTGGAAATCCGCTGCCTAAAGCAGATGAGAATTTTAACTGGGAGGCAGAAAATTACAGTTTTGATTTCGAATTGGGCCTTACGCCAAATTTTGATATCGATTTGTCTACTGCCAAAAACCTGACGCAATATAAGATTGTTGCCGATGATAAGATGCTGGAAGATCAGGTAACCAGAATCCGCAAGCAGTATGGGAAAATGATTTCTAAAGATACTGTTGAGGCGGGTGATGATATCGCCGGGACTTTCAATAGTGAGGAAAAAGGAATCAATAATCCCGGACAATTTACGCTCGACGTTTTCAAGGATAAAAAGCAGGCGGATCAATTCATCGGAAAGAAAGTGGGTGATACAGTGACGTTAAATACCAAAGGCCTCTTCCCTGATGACCATCAATTGATGGATTACCTGAAAGTTTCGCACGACGACGTACACGGTCTGGATATTGACGTGGATTTTACGATTGAGGAAATCCATACCGCAGAATTGGCCGAAATGAACCAGGAATTGTTCGATAAGCTTTTCGGTGAAGGCAACGTGTCATCGGTAGAAGAAATCAAGGCAAAAATCAAGGAAGATGCTGAAACACAGTTTGAATCTCAGGCAAACCAAAAGTTCCTTAACGATGTAACCGCCTATCTTTTGGAAAATACCCAATTTGAGCTTCCTGCCGCATTCCTGAAAAAATGGATACAAACCGTTGGCGAAACACCACTCAACGCAGAACAGGCCGAAGAAGAGTACACCAAATCAGAGAAAGGCCTGCGCTACCAGCTGATTGAAGGCAAGGTAATGTCACAGAATAACCTGCAGATCACTTTTGAGGAGCTGAAAGATTATACCGCACAAATGATTCGCAAACAAATGGCACAATTCGGACAAATGGACCCGACTGACGCTGATGTGGACGGAATCGTGGCGCGCGTGCTTTCCAATCAGGAGGAAATCAAGAGGCTTTCAGATCAGGTAATGAGCGAGAAGATGCTG
>CALRKC020000230.1:0-4967 GCA_943367895.1 Erythrobacter sanguineus
CGTATTCGCTGTCGTGGTCTTCCGAGCAGGAAAACAAAACGACAGACAAAATCGGCAGTAAATATAATTTTCGGATCATTCTGTTCAGTTTAAAAGGAGGAGGCCTTGCAAAAGATCTCCTTGGTTGTGGTTGCGATTACAAATTCGTAATTAACGGCTGTAACTGGCTTTCCAGAAGTGCCTTTAACTCGTTTACTTTGGTCTGCGCATTTTGTACGGCAGTCCTGTTGTTGGTAATGGCATCGGTGAATGTGCCCGGAATGGCCTCGATGGCATTGATTGCATCAATAATTTTAGTCCTGATGGTTGCATCCAATGTTGGATTGACCAAAATAACCACATCGGTCAGACCCTTTCCTGTACCGCCATTGAAATCACCCAGGTAGATGTTCTGGATACTGCGGATGTTGTTTGCAAAATCAAGTTTTGAATTGTTGCTGAAACGCGATTCCTCAGCCTCAGGTTTTGGCCCTCCTGCGTTACCGTTTAAAGGTTCCTCGATTTTACCCGTTGCCACTTCTGTAGCGATTCCGGACAATCCCTGGGAGATTTCATCCAGAGCTGATTTTTGCGAAGGATATACGCTTCCTGAGCCACCTGCATTCGAAAAGTTGGCAACGTAATTTCCGCTTCCTGTCCTCCAGGCATCATATAACTTTTGGGTATTCTGTTGTAAGTCATCTGCAGCGGCTTTCAGGAATTCAACCTCCCTTGCTGTGATATCGGAAGCCTGCTTGTCGCTTGTGATTCCCCAGATAAAATATTCGATAGTGTGAAAACCCCTTGCATCGTCATTAGTCGCCAGGGAGTTTGCCGTGATCGGAGCACCGTTGGCCTTGATTACTTCAATAGCAGCAACATCAACAGGCCATGAATCAATAGCAGGGTCAACCACTTCCTCAATCCCTACCGGGCCGTAAAGAAAGCTTTCGGATTGTTCCCATGGAGAACGTGTTGCCTGCCAGGCCAGTTTAACCGCGTTGAATTGCGCATCGGTTACCGGAAATGTCATGGCATTGATGGCTGTTTTTAACGCAATGGCCTTGTTGTTCAATTCGTCATAGGTTGCTACAATGACGTTGTTTGAAACATTGGAAAGCACTTCATTGTACAGCAGTGTATTTGGATCTGCTTCCAAAGGGGCATCATTATTACTGCAGTTCACCAAAGCCATCGATGCCATTGCCATTATACCTAAACTGAAAATTCTTTTTTTCATGGTCTGAAATTAATTTGTTATTAAAATACGTATGATATGCCTGTGGAAAATGTGTTTTCCTTTTGTCTTTCACCGGTAAATTCGAGCGTCGACGGATTGACGTTCTGTGAGCCGAGCCTGCGGTTTGAATATTGTGCCTTGAAAATGATCTGCGGCAGGATGAACCAGTTTACGCCACCGGTTATGGCACTTCTTTCCCAACGCGGATTATCGACTACGGTGCCTTCCACATTACGCATGGTATCATAATAGTCGTAGCGCAGGAACGGATATATATATTTCCTGGTCTTCGGTTCCCAGAAGTGTCGCAGGTCGTATCCGGCTTCAATTGAAAAACCAAGCGCATTTTTACCGACAGGTGTTCTTTTTACACCCAGGCTGTTGGAAATACTTGCATTTTTCCTGGAGACGATATCCGAATTCTCCAAATCGCCAAAAAGGAAAATGGAATTGAAGCGCAGGTAGTTTTGATCGTAAGTGATGTGTGCTTCCGCTATTTTTACGTAAGCGGTTTCTTTCATATCGTTCTTCGGGCGGTTTGCCGCGGCATCATTGACATAGCCCGCAACCCCGATGTAATTTTTACCGCTTTTCCCGAATTTGTAGTCGAGGCGCGCCATGTATGCAAACGATTCGGCATTGGACATTTCGAAACGTTTCTGATAACCGCCCTTGATCCAGCCCCTGGAGCTGAAACCCGTCGCATCAAGTCCGCTTGTCACGGCAAAACGGTATTCGAATTTATTCTTAAGGAATGTACCGTTAAGTTCAATCCCGCTTTCATACCAGCCTAACGGAAGTATTTCGTTTTCCATTTCCGGACGGTGTGTCGTGAAGTAATCGTCCGGATCGTCAAGGCTTTGTGCCAGGCCAAAATAGATTTTCAGTTTTCCCGAGCGGATCGTAAACGTCGGCGTGATACCAAACTCAATGAACGCCTGCTCAACACGCACCTCACCACCGGCTTCAATCTCTGTTTCATATTCGCCGAATTCCTCCTGCGTATCCAGCTCCATGGTTACACCCGAACCGTTGTGCTCAAATTCGATTTCGGACTGGAAACGGACCCATTTATTGTATTGGTAGCCAAGGTAAATGTTTAGCCTTTCCGCGTCAATCTTGTCTTTAAGGTTCAAATCGGTGTCGTATTCGTAATTGTAATAATTCACAATACCATAGGCATTGAGGTCGAATTTTCCCCAATTAAAAACCGATATGTTTTCGTTGGCAATTTCTTTCTTTACTTCAGCCTTAAGCTCTTCTCTTAGTTCTTTTTTGATTTCCTGTTTCAATTTTTCACGATCAATTTCCTCCTGGGTTTGGGCGGTGGCAGTAAAAGCGAAGAGCAATAAAAACAAATAATTGTTTTTCATTTTATTTAGACTGTTTAAGAATAGTGCGCAAATGTAGAAAAAACTTTACATACGCAAAAACGATTGTAAAAGTTTATTTTGGTAAATCTACGGGGTTTATTGCGGGTGTTTCGGGAGGGAGCCATGACGCCTAGCCCCGATTGCAGCGGCATCCTTTTGCCTGCTTCTTTAGCAGGGAAAAGATAGAGCGGAAAGCGGGATTGGCTTCAGAAAAATCAGATCAGGATATCACTCTCCAAATCCGATTTTTCAATATCGAAGTTAAAGCCAAGCCGCTTTACCAATTCAATTACGAGGTTTTTATACCAGTTTTCGGATTTTGGGTGGATGTAAATTTTTTCGATGAGGCGTGAGATGTCGATATCGATTTTTACGCCGTTGTCTATTTTCATGTTGTAGGGCGTCATATCAGAGATGATGCGGATTTCGCGCTCATACTGAAAGCTTTTCCGTTTGAAAAGGAACGGGAAGAACGCATTTTCGAATGGGATGTATTCTTTTTTATAGTCGATATAATTCACTTCACCGATGTGCTGCTCGTAATCTTTTTCAGGCGCTAATGCCTGCTGCAGCCGCCCCAGAGTGGACTGTATCGCGAGGCCTTCACTTTTTTGGGTGAAGATCTGCCACATGGCAAAAGATTCGTATTCGTTAAGGTGCCAGCTGCTGATGACGACCTGCTGCCGATGAATTTTATAGTAGTCGAGGAACTCGGGCTTGTCGACCGAAAGTTTGCGGATTTCCTCAAAAGTTGGCTCGCTGAAGGTACCTTCATACTGGTCTTCAAACTTGTCTGACCGCGACATGAAGAGTTTTTGGTAAAGCAGTAAATCAACAAATTTCGACAAATCGAGGTACTTCCAGACCACCGTATCCGGATCGTCAGGAAGCTTTATATTCTTGTCATTGATATACATGTCAATATTTTGAACCTAAATTTACGAAACAAAGCACTACGTTATTTTAAGCGAACGTATCTTTTTCCTTAAGATTCGAAACTTTGCATTTCCACGAGTTTTTTATAGATGCCGTTGAAGACCATCAGCTCTTCGTGCCTGCCCATTTCGACAATGCGGCCTTTCTGCATCACGACGATAACATCCGCTTTCTGTATGGTTGAAAGCCGGTGCGCAATTACGATGGAAGTACGGTTCTGCATCATATTCTCGAGTGCGACCTGTACAAATTTTTCACTTTCCGTATCCAATGCCGAGGTGGCTTCATCCAAAATCATGATCGGTGGATTTTTTAAGACGGCACGGGCAATACTTAGCCTTTGTTTCTGCCCACCGGAAAGTTTGTTGCCACTGTCGCCGATGTTCGAGTGAATGCCTTCCGGCAGGTCTTTTACAAATTCGTAGGCGTTGGCAATTTTTAGGGCGTCGATGATTTCTTCGTCGGTGGCGTCATGTTTCCCCAGGGAAATGTTTGCTTTTATAGTGTCATTGAATAAAATACTGTCTTGCGTGACCAGGCCTGAAAGTCCGCGCAATGAAGATAATTTTATGTCCCTTACATCGGTTCCGTCGATTGCAATTTTTCCTTCGTTCACATCATAAAACCTTGTCAGAAGGTTTGCAATTGTACTTTTCCCACTTCCTGACTGCCCAACCAGGGCTACGGTCTGTCCTTTAGGAATAATAAGTGAAAAATCTTTCAGCACCCATTCCTCTTCATATTTAAAGTTGATATTCGAAATCTCTATTTTCGAATCAAATGAATTTTTTTCGATTGCATTTGGTTTGTCTGCAATAGAATTGCGTTCATCCAAAAGTTCAAAGACACGTTCAGCAGATGCGTTTCCGCGCTTTAAACCATAACTTGCTTTGGAAATGGCCTTTGCAGGAGTCAGTATATTGTAAGCTAACATAATATAGCCGAGGAAGAAACCAGCTTCCATCTGTTTTTCAATAAAGACAAGATATCCTCCGTAAACCAATAAGATCCCTATTACCAGGATACCTAAGAATTCGCTCATTGGCGACGCAAGGTTTTGGCGATTAACTACAATATTTGAAAATTTGTAAAACCTTTGACTGCTCTCCTCAAATCGTTTGTGGAAACGTTTTTCTGCAGTAAAGGATTTCATGACGCGTAAACCGGTTAATGTCTCTTCAAGGATGGATAGAATTTTCCCTTGTTCCTGTTGTACAATGATGGAGTTTTTCTTTAAGGATTTTCCAATTTTGGAGATAATAAACCCTGAAACCGGAAGGAATATAAATACGAATAAAGTCAATTTTGCACTTAAGAAAAGCATCGTGAATAAAGAAAACAGAATCGTCAGAGGCTCCCTTATTACCATTTCCAGGATGGAGAGATAAGAATTGCTGATTTCATTTACATCAGCAATGGTTTTTGAAATGACATCGCCT
>CALRKC020000231.1:0-4967 GCA_943367895.1 Erythrobacter sanguineus
TCCCTGTGAATAGCTGACAGCGCAAAGCAGCAGCGCAATCAGGGCGAATGTAGTTTTTTTCATGTTTTTGAATGATTGGGTTTGTCAAATATAGGAAAAGTTCTCTACATCCCGAGCCGCTGGCGGAACTACGTTTTGCGATCGTTTTAATAATGTTTTTGCGTTGTTTGCCATCCGCCTGAGACGATGTAAAATGGAAAATCCTGAAATTTTTAAGAAGTGTTTTTTGATTGCTTCGCCGCCTGGTTCGCACTAAGGGTTGCTGAGTGCTTTCTTACTTAACAAGTTCAGTGAATCTGGGATCAGATGATAAATTTTGAAAATAGGTAAGACTCCTGGCATCTTCTTTTAATTCAGGTTCCAACCGAAATGTCGTTCCTAATAACGCAAGACATTCGTCGGTCTTCCCTTGAAAATTCCTGATAATCGCCATTTGGTAGTAATTCCACGAAAATTCCTGCAATCTATTTAAACTGGTAAAAATGTCAATTGATTTTTCATATTCCTTAGTTCCCATCAAAAACAGTCCCTCGCCATAGCGAAGCTGATAGTGAGCTGCTGTGTCAATCTCATTTTTAAAATTTTCAAATTCAACTAAAGCCCTTTCAATCGGTAGTTTATTAAAGATGTCAAGTAGCAATTGCGTGGAGATACCTTCGGAGTGGTAATTGGAGAATAACCGCTTTAATAATGCTAAGGCACTTTCGATGTCGTTTTCTTTTACATGGTATTGAATCACGTAAATCAACGCATTTGGATGATCAGGTTCATTTCTCAAGATAATCTGTGCTGTTTCAATGAACTCGTTTTCGGAACTTTTACTAAGCATTTCAAAAAGCAAATCAAGCTTGTTTTCTAAAATCTGCACGTGGTTTGGTTCGATGGTAAGTGCCTTATTATAAAAATACAAGGCTTTTTCATGGTCTCCTTTTTTGAGATATAAAGTACCCTTATTGGCGAAAGCCAGTGTTGCGTTTTCGTCAAGCGCAATCGCTTTGTCAAAAAGCTCCATCGCATTTTCCAGGTTGCCCTGTTCCATCTGAAACGCACCGTATCCGATGTATTTATCAATCTGATCAGCATCAACCTTCCCTTTAACGTGCTCTGCATTGGGTGTGATGTTGATTTTTATCGTGCCACTATCCAGCTGTTGCTGTAAATCACCAACCATTGCACTCATCCTTAATTTCAGTTTTGATATGACTTGTTCAGATTGGCTGGTACTTAATCCCTGTTTCAGTAGTTCTTGTTTTACAACATGATAATTGTGGTTGTTTTTCGTGTAGACAGTAAGCGAATAATCTGACATGTCCTTTTGGAACTGTTCCGAACTGAAAATATTTTCATTAATTCCCTTTTGAAGCTCGCGCGATTTGAATTGATAAACCTTATTTAGGATCAGATCAATTTGGATGTCATTCAGGCCGATTTTTTTAGCTCCTTCTTCGCTTCATCAGGAACATCATTATGTTGTTCCAGTTTCCATAAAGCCAGCGCACAAACTTCATTTTGGAATTGCATGGAATTGAATTTATTGTCTTCAATTCCGGTGTTTTTATTCTTTAAGAAGTCAAATAGTCCCATTTTTTAAATTTTTATTGCTTAAAGGAATCCCAATTCCGATTTGTATTGAAATGTAGTATAGTCGATTTGAAAAAGCCCGTGCAAGATTAAAAAAATAAATGAACTAAACTAATTAAGATGAAAGCAGTTTGTCAGAACCCTTTTATAATTCTCGGCCCAAAGCACAACGCTGTCAAAAAAAAAACATCCGCCCCAATAGGGACGGATGCTTATTACTAACTTAAAAAATCATTATTCTTCTGAAACAACCCCTCCTCCGGATTCGGATTTGGTAATGGTTTTAGGGAGATGATGATAACCAACCGAACCACCGCCACTGGCGTCTGCTTTCAGGCTTAAGATCGGGTAAACTGAAATGCTGGCACCCCCGCTGGCATCCGCCGTTACATTATTCGCCTGAAGCCTTTCCGCTTCCACAGGACTGCCTCCGGAAGCACTCACTTCGAAGTCCAGTGCTTTACCATTGATCTCGATTCCCGCGCCGCCATCAGCATCCAACGTCAGGCGGTCAGCTTCTACATGCACTTCCATGTGTGCACCGCCACCTGCCGTAAGTTTCAGGTTTTCACTTATCAGTGTACCGTTGCTTCTCAGCGTGGAACCGCCATCAATGTTGAGTTCGTTTACACGTGGCATCCTGACCGTGATCACAGGACCATGTGATGTGGAATAACTTCCTTCGGTCCTGATTACAAGTATACTTCCGTTGACTTCTGTCTTGATAAGCGGAATGATATTGTCATCAGCTTCTATCGTCACGGCTGCAGCATCGCCCTGTTCTACAACAACTTCAAGTCCGCCGTCGGCAGTAACGCCTGTAAAGCTTTCACTGATGCTGCGGGATTGTGTTGTAACATTTCCGCTTCCGTCTACCCCATCGTTGATGTGGATGTTCCAGCAGGAAACAAATAGTAGGCTCAGGAATACTGCAATTACGATTTTTGTCAGGAAGATGATTGCTTTGATCATGGTTTTATTTTTTAATAATTACGCCGTCTTTATCGGTTGTCAGACCCCTGCCGCCGGTTCCGGGTGCACCGGGTGCAGCAGGAGGTGCCGGTGTCTTGGTTTCAATGATGACTTTCCCATCCTCGTCCCTGATGGTTGTCAGGGTGGTCACAGTGGTGTCACTAACATTGACATCCCCCTCGATGATTACATCATTATGCTCATTCTCATCGGCCGGGCAGTCCAGGCATTTCACCTGGTTGTCCTGAACCTGATAGGTGTATTTATCAGAACTGTAGTGCAGGTTAAAGAAATCATCATAAGACGAATCGTAGTCCCTTACACTCGCATCAGCCCTGAATTTAGTGCCTTTCGGAAGGTAAAGGTGTACCTCTACATCCTGGTCGCGGAACTTATTCTCAGCATCCGTCAGCCAATAATTATCCAAAATTAATTTATTTCCATTCATCTTGTATCCGTAGCGGATTTTTTCTGCTACTTTTCTCGCGTTCGAAACAGAGCTTCCCCTTGCTTGCTTTATGATTGAAATGTATGGGGCGGCTTCATCGGTTTTTTCAACATACAGTTGTACTGAATTGGAGTACATAACGGCCGCGTCAGTAGAATCCTGTGTGATTCTCATGTCATGACGGTCATTAATGTCTTTTGAATAGAACTCATTGTGCCTGAAAGATATTTGCAGCGTGTCCTGTGGATTCAGCACCAGCGTATGTTTTTGCGTTGACCTTCCTTCTTCAGATCGCTCCACGGCTTCGTTGATAAGCAATGTAATCAGTATACCGACAGAAACCAGCCACAGTCCCAGCAAAGTATATTTGGCAGCACTTCCGATGGATCTCATATTGGTTATCAGTAATTTGAAACCAAGCAGGGCAAGGAAAAAGAACGGGATTCCAACGGCAAAGAACATCAGCAGTCCAAAAACCCATATCGGGTACTCTGAGAAGTTACCGGCTTCGACATAGTCTGACCAGGGGTAACGCATGAATTGCAATGAACCCAAAGTAAATACACCGATAAGCAGGGAGATTACAACCGGAATAGAGCTGATGATCAGGATTACCCCGAATACTTTGGCAAAAACCTTGAAGATGTTTACGATGACATCACCAATCGAGGTGCTGAATTGTCCGGCAGTGTGCTTGGCCTGTTTGCCCATTTTCTCATAATCGGCATTCTTAAGACGCTCTGCAACGTTGTCAAATTCTTCACGTACTTTTTTCTCAATGTTTGAAATGGTAATCGGTTCCCCGTGCATCTCTAGTTTTTCCGTTGTGGTGACCGCCTCCGGCATTACAATCCAAAGGATGATGTAAGCCAGGATTCCGGTACCATAGAAAAGAACCAGTACGAGTAAAGCGATCCTTAACCAAACTTTGTCCACTCCGAAATAGTGACCCAATCCCGCCAATACGCCGCCTACCATTCCGTTTTCGCGATCGCGGTACAGTTTTTTGGTTACAGGTCCGTTCGGGTTGCTGTTGAAGGTATTTTTCCCTGAAGGCGCATCATTGTCCTCATTGTCAAGTCTGTAGTCCTCCGGCTGACCCATGATTTCAATTACCTCGTCCAGTTCCTTGAGGCTGATGACCTGCTTCGGGTTGGTGTGTTTTTCTGAAATCAGCTCTGCGATGCGCATTTCAATATCTCGGATGATTTCGTCCTGCCCGTTGGAGTTTGACAATGATCGTTTTATGGCGTCAAAATAGCGGGACAATTTTTGGTAGGCATCTTCATCAATGTAGAAGAACATTCCCCCTAAATTTATATTTACCGTTTTGTTCATGACTATTGATTATTTTGGTTAGTTATTATGGACACCGCATCGGATAATTCTGTCCAGGTGCCGTTAAGTTCTTTTAAAAATGTTTGACCTAATTCGGTCAGTCCGTAATATTTACGAGGCGGTCCCGAAGTCGATTCTTCCCAACGATAATTGAGCAATCCGTCGTTTTTAAGCCTTGTCAGCAGCGGATAAACCGTTCCCTCCACTACAAGCAGTTTCGCGTTCTTCAAGGTATCTAAAATTTCCGAAGTATAAGCATCTTTTTCTCTGAGGACCGATAAGATGCAGAACTCAAGAACACCTTTACGCATCTGGGCTTTCGTGTTTTCGATATTCATAATTTCTTTACTGTTTTAAGTTCATTTCGGGATCCTGTTTCGCATTAGTTCGATGACAGCCCATTTTTACTTTTATTGGTTATGGTTGCCAAAGCCCCTTCACTGTAAGTTACTGTTTTTGGATTACCGGTATAGGTTACCCTGGCTCTATCCGAAATATTGAGTGATATATTTGTACCGCTGTACATATTTACTTTTGATTGCCCTGAGGCAAAAACGATTGCGTTTTCAGTATCCAGGTTCCTGGCAGACAGCGCAGCGTTCTTATTGGTGAAAAAGAAGGCATCGTA
>CALRKC020000232.1:0-4949 GCA_943367895.1 Erythrobacter sanguineus
CAGGGCGATCTGAAACCCTGAAACCTGTACCCTGTACCTTGTACCCCGTACCGGTTAATTTGCCCCGGATATCAGCGGAAATCCTGCCGTGACAAAAAGCCATTTTTTGCTGCACCGGCGGAGCGACCGAAGGAAGCTCCCAACGGGGCGCTTGCAAAAAAGGCTTTGTGGGCGGCAGATTGCAGCGTTAGCCGGATTAAGGCCCAAATTATTACAAAACAAATACAAACTTCTATTGTTAGGCTAAGTTTTCGTAATATTGTTATCCTTAATTTTTATAAGGTGCAAAAATAGCATATTTTATATGAAGAAGGTAAAATATTATTTTGATCCCGAAAGCCTGGCGTATAAAAAGATCAGCCCGAAAAAGCGTCGGAGTTTTGCCTATATTTCGCTGTTTTTATTGTCGTCAGCACTTTTTGGTACGCTGGCGTTTGTGGTGCTGCTCAATACGCCATATTTTGAAACGCCGAAAGACCGTTTGCAGGCGCGGGAGATTGACAATATGAAAATCCGCTATGCGATCCTGAACAAGAAGATGGACCAGATTGATGAAGTCCTGGCCGGGATCGAGGAGCGTGACAATAACATTTACAGGATTTACTTCAACACCTCACCCATTCCGGAGGAACAAAGAAAGGCTGGTTTTGGCGGTGTAAACCGGTATAAGGAGCTGGAAGGATATAACAATTCGGAGCTGGTGATCAATACCACCAGGCGTGTGGATGTGCTTTCGAAGGAACTGGTGGTGCAGTCGAAATCGCTGGACGAGATCATGAAGCTCGCAAAGGAAAAGAACAAATTACTGTCGGCCATCCCGGCAATACAGCCCGTACGCAATGAAAACCTGCGGGCGGTGGCCTCCGGTTTCGGCTACCGTAGTGACCCGTTTACGAAAGTACGTAAGTTTCATGCGGGCATGGATTTCTCCGCCAAAACCGGTACGCAGATTTATGCGACGGGCGACGGCGTGGTGGCACGGGCGGACAATACGGTTTCGGGTTACGGGAACCACATCGTGATACGCCATGGCTACGGATATGAGACGCTTTACGGGCACCTGAGTAAATACAAGGTACGCGCGGGACAGCGGGTAAAACGGGGCGATGTGATTGGCTATGTAGGCAGTACCGGCCGATCGGAAGCACCGCACCTGCACTATGAAGTACACAAAAACGGGGAAGTCGTAAACCCGATTAATTTTTATTACGGCAATATTTCGGCGGCAGAATATGTGGCCATTTCAAAATTAGCTAACCAGGAAAACCAATCTCTCGATTAATGCATATAGACTTACCACCGGGAAAACGATATTACAGCATAGGCGAAGTGTCTAAGGCTTTTGATGTGAATGCGTCACTGATACGCTTTTGGGACAAGGAATTTGACATCCTTAAGCCGAAGAAAAATGCAAAAGGCAACAGGATGTTTACGCCGGAAGATGTCAAAAACCTGCAACTGATTTACCATCTGGTCAAAGAACGCGGTTTTACGCTTGACGGTGCGCGGACGCATTTAAAGGAAGGCCAGAAAAAGACACTCGATAAATTTGAGATTATCAGTAAACTTGAGGGAATCAAGGCGCAATTGCTGAGCATTAAAAATGAATTGTAACTTTTTGGGGCCGACATCCGTCTAATAAGCACAATTTAAAAACAAATTAAACAATGAGAAAATGGTTAATTGCAGGAGGTATCCTTCTGGTTTTGGTAATCTGGTCTGTTAGTTCTTATAATGGCCTTGTAGGTAAAGAAGCTGATGCTAAGACGGCATGGTCTAATGTTCAAAGCAGCTATCAGCGACGTCTTGATTTACTTGACAATTTAGTTCAGACAGTTAAAGGATCTGCCGAGTTTGAAAAAAGCACACTGACCGAGGTGATACAAGCCAGAGCAAATGCTACGGCAGTTAAGGTTGACCCATCCAACATCACACCGGAACAATTGGCAAAATTCCAACAGGCGCAGGCTGGTGCCGGAAGTGCGTTAAGCCGTCTGCTTGTTTCTGTAGAGCAATACCCTACTCTGCGTACTACTGACGCTTTCAGGGAATTGCAATCACAGATTGAGGGTACTGAGAACCGCATCAACGTAACACGTGACCGTTACAATGAAGCAGTAAACGTTTACGATAAAAAAAGCCGTTCATTTCCAACTGTGATTTTCGCCAGACTTTTTGGTTTTAAGGAAATGGCCCGTTTCCAAGCCGATGCAGGTGCTGAAAAAGCACCGAAAATAAACTTTGATACAGATAAAAAATAATGTCAGCTCCCGAAAGTTTTATTTCTTCAGAAGATGAAAAAGCGATAGTCGAAGCCATTGGCAACGCTGAAAAAAACACTTCAGGAGAAATCAGGGTACATATAGAAAACCATTCTGAAAAGCCTCCGCTCGAAAGAGCAAGGGAGGTTTTTCAGTCTCAGGGCATGCACAAAACCGCAGCGCGCAATGGCGTATTGTTTTACGTAGGAGTTTCCGACAATACCTTTGCAATACTCGGCGATGCAGGAATTGATGAAGTGGTTGAAGACGATTTTTGGGAATGCACCAAAGATATCGTCATCACACATTTTAAAAACCAACAGTTTAAGGAAGGACTTGTTGCCGGGATATTACGTGCAGGCGACAGGCTTCAACATTACTTTCCTTATTCAGATGATGATGCTGATGAACTTTCAAATGAAATATCCAAATCTTAAATGAAGTACATTCAAACATTAGTGTTTTGGTGTTTTACCATCACATTATTTACAGCAATACCTGCATTCTCACAAGCAGCAAACATCCCTGAAAAGCCTTCTCTTATTGAGCCAATTATGGATTTGGATCAGACCAATCTGCTTGACCAACAGCAAAAGCAGTTCATCTTTGATAAATTGAGGCGTTATAGTGATTCAACATCAACAGAAATATTAGTCCTGCTTGTAAACACTTCCAATGGTGATGACATCAACCGTTATGCAACGGATATCCTGGATGGTTGGGAAATTGGTCAAAAAGGAAAGGATAACGGCATCGTATTAGTCGTCGCTAAGAATGACCGCAAGTTGGCTATTGCAACCGGTTATGGCATAGAATCATTACTTACTGATGCCCTATCCAAAAGGATTATAGAACAGGTAATCAAACCTAAATTTAAAGATGGTGATTATTTTGGTGGGATAGATGAAGGAACGACAGCGATATTCCAGGTATTGAAAGGCGAATATAAAAATGACAAGAAGTCCGGTAAATCCAGCAAATTTCCCATCGGAGCCATTATATTCGTAATCATTTTTATCATTCTGGCCGTTTCCAAAGGCAGAGGCGGCGGAAACCGTGGCGGAGGCGGAGGCATCGGACTTGGAGAGATGATTATCTTAAGTAGTCTCGGCAGAGGAAGCGGCGGCGGTTTTGGTGGTGGATTCGGCGGCGGTGGCGGCGGATTCGGAGGCTTTGGCGGAGGCGGCGGAGGCGGCGGAGGCGGTGCTTCCGGAAGCTGGTAGCAACGAAACAACTTTGAATTACCGCTGAAAACCGGAAAAGACAAACTAAAATATTTCATTCCAATGGGCCCGATATAATCGGGCCCATTTCATTTCAGCATAATGCAGCCCAAACAAAATGATTGTGCAGCCAATTCCTGAAAATGATGCCTTATTGACCTGCCTTCCACGCAGCGTTGCATAATCCACTTTGCTGCGTCGAAGGTTGTGGTTTGCTGCGTCGAAGGATACTGAATGCAGCGTCGAAAGAATGTCAATGCGGCGTGGAAACCAAAATAAAGCAGCATAAATTTCAAGGATTGGCTGCATGATCATGCGTATCCGGGCCTTATATAAAAAAACCCGGATGCACCATCCGGGTTTTACAGTAAAGGGAGTCTGGGGTTAGCTCACCTGTAGCGTATCCTGCAACGAGCCATTGCGGATGCTGATGGTGGTGGTGCCATATCCTTTGCGCACCTCGAGGGTGTAATTGCCGGCAGCCAGCCCGCCCGGTATACCGAACACCAGTTTGCCTTCTGTGCGGCTCGCCATAACGGTAACCGGTGTTGCGGTACCGTCTGCCGCCAGCAGGTAAATCCCTTCCATCGCATTTTCGGGATTGAACTTGAGCTCCTCCCCTATGATCTGCCCGATACCGCCCGGAGTCAGCAGGCTATTGACGGTCTGTGTATTGACGTCAAGGAACTGGATCAGTGTAGGCGATGCGATGGGCTGTGTGATCTTCTCCACTGCGGCGGCATTCATCTTGCGCGTGAGCAGCGTACCGTTGGATACATTGGCCTTCTTAATGTGTCGCGATGCGTCAAACGTGTCCAATGGGTTAACGAACACGCCACTGATACCAGGCCTGATATTTATCAGTGGGAGATTCACGCTGTTGCCTTCAGCGACTTTGTCGCTGACTACTTCATAAAAAACATTGAGGACCGCCCGTATGTCGGCCTCGGTGATGGTGCTGCCACGCCTGAGCATTTCTTTGGTAATACCTTCTGTGTCAAGCACCTCCCTACTGTACACCCTTGCGGATTGGTCATTGGGATCCGGTGTAATGGGATTCGGCTGTAAATAATACCTGATTGCCATATTTAAAAAATTTAAAAATTAATATGGCTCAAATCTAAGTAAGCGTGATATTTTTATTTTACGGGTTTCCCGTAAAAAATGTTAAATGTTTTTGTTGAACTGTGGCGGCTAAAATGCCGGCGTTGTGGGCAAAAACTTCCCGATCGCTCCGACACGCACGCTGACATCAGAATTTTATTCCGTGCCCGAAACGCACTTCATAATGTATCAGTATTGGTGATGGGAAACACCGCGTCCTTGGCGTCGTTTTTGCTGCGATACTTCCCATGTACGGGGAGCTGCGCCAGGGATGGCAGCGGAAATCCTTTTTTAGCGTCAGTTCGGGTGTGCCTGCCAGGGCACGTATCGGGAACCGCTAAAAAAGATTGCAGCGTACAGC
>CALRKC020000233.1:0-4948 GCA_943367895.1 Erythrobacter sanguineus
AAGAATCGCGATGTCCTGGCGGAGTTGATCAATCAGCAGTTGATCTCGTTTGATCACGTGACCGGGCGTCTCAGGGTAACAAACGAAGTCTTTCGCAGTTATGTACTCGAAACGTACCGTAAGGACCCGGTATTCATCGCGCATTTCAACAAGGAAAGCAAGGATGGTTTCTTTACGAAACTGCGCCTGCCCCTGATCATCATTGCGATCAGCCTGCTGGTGCTGCTGATGTACCTGAATAAAGAAAGCTTTTCGGAACTGCTGGCGTTTGGCACGGCGATTACGACGACTTTGGGTATGGTGAATAATCTGATGAAAGGGAGTAAGCCGGTTGGCGGATAGTGATTTTTAGTAATACATAATTAATATGCAAAGAGATGAGTCTGTTGTACGGATGACAATTGGTGTAGGACTAACACCTGACAATACCGATATAACATTATTGTTGTTGGGTCCCGGCCAAATAGTGGATGACACCAATAGGCATGCGCTGTCGGGCACTCCTTATCATAATCAGATTGGCAATCTGAATCGGAATCAGGGTTTTGGTTGGTTTCGCTCCAGAGGGGTAAGACAGCTCGCGGTAGTTGTAATCAGTGATTATGAAACCGGTGTCAGGAATATAAGAGCGTTACTTGAAAACCACGAAAAAGAATTATATGGTGCACGTATCTGGATTCCGTTATACAACAATCCTCCGGAAATTACGCTTCATGTCAGTTATGATGTACTTCGGGAAATTATAGATAGTGAGGGGCAATGGGCACATATCAATGCTACATTTGTAATCGCTTTACCAAACAATAATGAGGGGAAAGTTTTTTATAAGGACATTACAGGGCTTGGTGCTCCGGTAACTTCCGCCGAAACAGCGGCTGAGCCCATTATAAAAAAGAAAGAAAAAAAAGCCGCTCCCCCACAAAAGAAAACCAAAGCTGCTGAAAAAAAGGCCCCGACCCCCGAGCCTGAACCCGAAGCAGTGCCACCTGTAATCGTTCAGCGGACAACACCCGGTATCCTCAGTGACCTTGCCACCGGCGATGATTACCTTGACATATCCAAAGATTACAACGCATTTGCCCGTGTCATTGCGTCAAAGGATTTCGAACCGCCATTGGCCATCGCGCTTTTAGGAAAATGGGGATCAGGGAAGAGCTTTTTTATGGAAAAGCTTTATAACAGCATCGATGGCCTCGCCAAAGAACGGTCAGGAGAAGCCTTCTGCAAAGGAATTGCCCATGTGCATTTCAATGCCTGGTCGTATATGGATGCGAACCTATGGGCGAGTTTTGTCACGCGCATCTTCGAAGGGCTTGAGGACTACCTCAAGGATCGAAATATTGTAGGGGAAGAGAAAAAGGCAATCGAAACACAATTGTTCCAGAAGCTTAATATTACAAAGGAAGCGTTACAGGTGCTGGAGAAACAGAAGCAAAAAGCAGCTGACGAAATTACCGTATTAAAAGATAAACGGGACAAACTTTCAGAGGAGCTCGAAAGCAAAATTACCGGTATTCGGAGAACTTCACTGAAACAGATCCTTGATGAGGTGGACACCGCATTTAAGGTAGAGGAAAAAATCGGCGAAGCGTTAGCGAGAAACCCGTCATATATCGATTCTGCTGAAAAGTTTGAAAAAATTGTCCCGAAGCAGTATTGGGAAAACCCGTCGGAGTTGTACAGGCAGCTTACGTCTTTTTATACGTTCATAAGAGCGTTCTTTTCGCCCTTAAGATGGAAAGATAACCTGCTTTGGCTGGTCTGCCTGCTGATAATCATCTTCGGCGTTCCTGCAGGGGGGAAAGCATTAGGCTATACACTGAGCATAACCGATTTCAGCCTGAGTAATGCCCAGTGGCTGACGATTTCCATTGGCATTAACACGCTTTCGAGGGTGGCCGATACGGTACTTATGCTTAAGAAACAATTGGCGCCGTTTTGGGCAATTAAGGAAAAGTATGAGTCGGCCAGGGCAGAAGCGATCTTTACGCATGAACAGGAAGAAAAGGCCCTCAGGCTCGAAATTGAAAACACCCGGCAGGAAATCATTTTACTGGACCAGCATATCACACAGCAGAACGAAACAAAAGCCGATCTGGAGTTCAGGCTTAATAACGCTATATCAACCCAGGCGTTGTATTCGTTTATAGAGAAGAAAGCAGGCGGGGACGACTATACCAGGCATTTGGGGATGGTATCACTGGTACGCAAAGACCTTGAGATACTCAGCGGCCTGCTTACCGGGCATAAGACTGACCTTGTAACGAACAGGGAATCTGCTGAATTTAAGGCAATATTCAAACAGCCCCTTGAGCGTATTGTACTGTATATAGATGACCTCGACCGCTGCCCCGAAGAACGTGTGGTTGAAGTCCTCGAAGCAGTCAACCTGCTGATGGCATTCCGTTTGTTTGTTGTGGTAGTGGGGGTAGACCCGCGTTGGGTTAAAAATGCACTGATCAAAAAACACCGCATGCAGTTTACCGGGTACAACGATGGTGAAAAGGAAAAGGATGCCGGCATAGAACTGATCGACGCTTCCAGCTATCTCGAAAAGATATTCCAGATCCCGTTTACATTGAAGGATGCTTCCGATGCAGGCATCAGGAATATGATTGATAAGCTTGCACGCAACAAAGCCGATACAAATCAAAATACTGACAGGGCCATTGTCGGAACTGAGAGCAATGGAAAGGCAGCTACAGAGAATGATGCAACGATTTTTGGAAATGGTGATCGTATAGCATTCACGCCCGGGACGCAGGATGCCATCAGTAAACCCGCAACGGTGGAACAGATTAATGCACTGGTGATTTCGGATGCAGAAATTGAGCAGATTAAGGAATTCAGCAGGATGATTGGCAACAGTCCAAGGCTTGTCAAGCGGTTTGTGAATGTGTATCGTATTATCAAGACGCATGAGGATTTTGAACTTGATGCTGAGGCTTCAGAACGCGAGTTGCTGCTGGTCATGTTCCTGTTGGCGTTTTGTTTTGGTATATATAAGGATCTCGTACCCGGATTCGAAAACTTTATGGATGCCTATGATGATACTAAAGTGCTCCGTTCCTTCTTTAATGCTCAAACCGGGGGCGGGTCTGCCGAAGAAACGGGAAAAAAACAGCGTATTAAGGATTTGACGGCACTATTGGGCAATTCAGCCGGAAAATTGTATGAAATGGATACCGCCTCAGTGAGGAAGCACTACCAGTTCATCAGGCGGTTTACTTTTAAGAATATTTAAAAAAGGGGAATGGTTGCGTTCAGGCGGTATTTAGGATAATGCTTAAATTCGTAGTGCCCTGATGCGGAGGTGCAGGGTGATTATTTTGAGGGTCCGTAGTTCAGCAGACAGCTGCGAATTTTTCATCCTATAAAAATGGCTCCGTGAGTTTGTACTTAAACGAGAACAGTACTAGTCCAACCTTCGATTTGATATTATAGCGTTCGAACAGTGCCGTCCGGTATGCTTCGATTGATTTTACAGAAAGGTGCATGATGTCAGCTATCTGATCATAAGTAAGCTCACGTTCGTCACAGACAAGCTTCAGGAATTCGAATTCCCGCGCTGACAGGACAATGTTTTCCGATGTATTATTCCTCGCCCCATCATACTGTCTTACACGTTTAAGTATTTCTGTAACGTTATTGTATCCAATCTTCAGTATATTCTCGATGGCGAATTGCAATTCTGCTGCGGTGCAATTCTTATGCAGGAATCCCCGTGCTCCATGATGATATGCTGCATTGATAATGTCTTCATCGAAATGCTGTGTCAGCAGTAGTACTTTGTATTCTTCCTCCCGGTCTTCCAGTGCACGGAGTACTTCTATGCCATTCGTGACAGGCATTGAATAATCGAGGATGAATAACTTGGGCCCGTTTTCAATAGGTAGGGCCGAAAGGAATTCCTCACCATTCTCAAATTCAAAATCCACAGTATAACGTCCCATTTTCTGGAGTAATTCCTTTAATCCGTGCCGAACGATCTTATGGTCGTCAATAATACAAATAGCGGTTTTTTCCATATCACATACTTTTTTCTGATAATATTACAGAGGTTCCTTTACCCGGTGCCGTTACGATATCAAGATGATAGCCGATACTTTCCGCACGGTGTTTCATATTGTGCAAACCACTGCTATGCATCTCCGTTTTTTCAAAACCTTTGCCATTGTCAGAAACCATCATTTTAAAATGCGGTGAGGTGTCGATTGAGACATTCAGTTTTTTTGCTCCAGAGTGCTTACAGGCGTTGTTTATAGCTTCCTGAAATATACGGAATATAAAGATTTTTTCATTGGCATTGAAAACACTCCTTGATTGGTTCTGAATGTCGTAAGTCAACAGGAAAGGTGTGGTTTTCTGAAGCCGTTTAAGATCATGCTCTATGGTTTGAAAAAGATCCTGCCGGGTAAGGAGTTGCTGGTCGAGCGAGTGGCTGATATCGCGTATGGAGGCAGAAAGCCTGCTGACGGAGTCAGATAAAGGCTCCAGCGTTTGCTGCATCTCGTCCGAGTCAAGCTTCATGTTTTCAATTTGAAAATTAATGTAAGTAAGCTGTTGTCCTGCATCGTCGTGCAGGTCTTTTGAGATATTCTGTAAAACTTGTTCCTGGGTTTCGAGGATGGCAGTATTGAGTGTCTTCTGGAAGTCTATGTCTTTTTGATAAAGCAGGTGTGTATAGTTTCTGATTTTGCGGAAATGTAACCTGATCAACGCAATGCAAAAAATCACTATACCACTGATCAGGATCAATGCCATAATGATTCCAAGCGCGATTTCCTTTTTAGATTGTAACATATGTCATTTTTTTTTCGCGGAGGATGTAAATATTTAACCCGATGTAATATATGGTGTTGACATAATCTGCAACGAGCTCATAGAGTGTTTTATCGTTTAAGACTTTGGTTTTGAAGACTTCATTTTCACTGAATCCAACAACGAG
>CALRKC020000234.1:0-4905 GCA_943367895.1 Erythrobacter sanguineus
TACCGTCGTGGGCATGGTGTACTATTTCAGGAGAAAAAAATGGTTTTGATTGTTTGGAGAAAAGACAAATAAAAAGCCCGCTTTGTACGCGGGCCTAATAATCATATATTTTTATCAGTTATTTCAGGCTTCCAACCATGTCCTCTGGTTTTACCCACGCATCAAAATCTTCTGGAGTAACATAGCCCAAACGCACTGCCTCATCTTTCAGCGTAGTGCCGTTCTTGTGGGCGGTCTGAGCGATTTCAGCCGCTTTATAGTAGCCAATTTTGGTATTAAGCGCCGTAACCAGCATCAGTGAATTGTCAACCAATTCCCTGATTCGTGTGTAGTTTGGCTCAATTCCCTGCGCGCAGTGCTCATCAAATGAAACACAGGCGTCACCCAAGAGCCTTGCTGATTGCAGGAAGTTGGCTGCCATAACCGGCTTAAATACATTTAATTCATAATGTCCCTGCATACCGCCCACGGAAATCGCCACATCATTACCGATAACCTGGGCGCAAACCATTGTAAGTGCCTCACATTGTGTTGGGTTTACTTTACCCGGCATGATCGAAGAGCCCGGCTCGTTTTCAGGAATCAGGATTTCGCCGATTCCGGAGCGTGGTCCTGAAGCCAGCATACGGACATCATTGGCAATTTTATTCAATGAAACCGCCAATTGCTTCAGTGCGCCATGTGCTTCCACGATGGCATCATGTGAAGCCAAAGCCTCAAATTTATTCGGTGCCGTTACAAACGGGTGCCCCGTAAAGTCTGCAATATATTGCGCCACTTTAACATCGTATCCTTCCGGCGTATTCAATCCCGTTCCAACCGCAGTACCGCCAAGCGCCAGTTCCGATAAATGAGCCAGTGTGTTTTTAAGGGCTTTAATGCCATATCCTAATTGTGCCGCATAACCTGAAATTTCCTGACCCAGCGTTAAAGGCGTGGCATCCATAAGGTGTGTACGGCCAATTTTAACAACGGTCCTATATTCAGCAGCCTTGGCCTCTAAAGTAGCCTTTAGTTTTTCTACACCAGGAATTGTAATTTCAACAGCGGCTTTGTAGGCAGCGATGTGCATACCGGTAGGGAAGGTGTCGTTGGAGGATTGTGATTTATTGACATCGTCGTTTGCTTTGACAACCGCTTCGCCTTCACCAATCTTAAAACCCGCTAATACCTGCGCGCGATTTGCAATGACTTCGTTTACGTTCATGTTGCTTTGGGTTCCTGATCCGGTTTGCCAGATTACGAGCGGAAACTGATCGTCGAGTTTACCTTCAAGGATTTCGTCACAAACCGTTGCTATGGCGTCGCGCTTTTCTTTTGATAATACACCAAGATCGTGGTTTGCATAAGCAGCTGCTTTCTTAAGGTAGGCAAATCCGCGTACAATTTCGAGCGGCATTGAAGCCGAAGCGCCAATTTTGAAATTATTCCGTGAACGTTCTGTCTGGGCACCCCAATATTTGTCGGCGGGAACTTTTACCTCGCCCATAGTGTCTTTCTCTATTCTGAATTCCATGGTTTTATTTAAGTTACAAAGTTGCAAATTTTCAAAGTGGCAAAGTCTTCCCTGTGTCGCCGTCACGCTAGCCCCGATAGAGCCGATATCCTTTTTTGTTTTTGATAAGATTTTAAGCTTACTCCGGGAGTGGTAAACAAAAAAGATAAAGGCGAAAGCGGGAAACAGCTCCTGAAAAAGCCGTGCCAAATTTAGCTATTAAAGGCCTTTTAAAAAAATATTTGCATCGTTTTATTGGCAGATAAACATTAATCATTTACCTTTGGGGAGAATTCATAAATTCCGGAAAACATGTTTGAATTTCAACAGTACTTAGGCTTTTTAGCATTCCTGACCATCCTGACGATCGGCTTCTGGCTGATGATCTTCCTGATTAGCTTCGTATTCTACTGGGTAGGAGGCGCGTTATATGAGATGGCTAAGGAGAAAAGAGCCAGTAAGCGTTTAGCACAAGCTTAAGATTAAGCTTTGTCCTAATAAAAAAGGTACGCATTGCGTACCTTTTTTTTGTGGTTATTAATCGTTATTTCCGCACGACTTTAAACGAAGAAGCGGTAGTTTCAAATTGCAGCGTGAAAATGTAAGTTCCGGCGGCATATGATGACAGGTCGATCTTTGAATCAAATTGCTTTCCATTGAACTGATCCAGTAGTTTTCCATCAAGGCCATATATTGCAATCGACTGGATTTCATTTTTGGATTGTATGTTTACAACACCGGTGGTCGGGTTTGGATAGTAAGAGAAATCAACCAGCCCATTTTGTTCCACACCGAGGTTGAAGCAACTGAAAGCCGCATCCCAGCCTTCAAAATTGGTATTGGTGTCTGCCTCAAACTGAAACGTCAGTGCACCGCTGTCGTGGGTGGATTGAAAAGGGCCTACGACTTCAAACCCGGTAATGGCGGCCAGGAACGGGGATTCGATATCCGGGCCGTCAAAAATATACAGATAGTCCCAGTTTTCTTCTATGGCAATGCTGTTGAAAGTCACCTTAACTTTATCATTTGGATTCAGGGGCATTACCGTCCTGATCCAGTTCTCATAATCCGCATAGTTATTATTCAATCCGCCAGAATCTACGAAGGGCTGTCCGGCACAAAAATCGGCAGAAGTTGTAAAATAATAGCATCTTGGTATCGCATCCAGTCCGAAGGCACAGGCAGAGCGCACACAGATGTTGTAACTGGTATTTGGCAAAAGGTTTGTTATGGTATATGGATTTGAGCTTACCGTCGTCCATGTGACAGGTTGATATGGATAAGTGCTCACTGAAACTTCCCAGTTAAAATTGGTGATATCATTATCGGCCCAGGTTGCAGTTACAGCAGTATCGGTGATGTTGGTGAGTGCCAGGCTATGTACCTGCGAGATACAGGTATTGATACAATCAGAACTGAGACAGGTCGAAGAATTGACATTCTGCAGTATCCTGGCTGCAGGCTGTGGTCCGAAACCATTAGCGAAGTTGATTCCGACCCCATCAAGCAGGTGACAATAACTCATAATGGTTCCGCCAACTTCGGGCAGCGGCACGTCGCCGATAGGACAATTTCCTTCAGCATATGCCGCGTTTGCCGTCGGACCGCAACCATCGACCGCAGTTCCATCGCCATTCCAATAGCAGCCGTGGGTATGTGGAGAACCGAAGAGATGCCCTAGTTCATGCGTAATCACTTCTACTGTCCATGACATTACCGGTACGGTTTCGAAATCGAAGTACACATCGGAATAGCTGTAATTGTTATCAGAGCACAGGCCATCTATTACCGCAGCAACACCACCAAGGCCGCCGTCGATACCGATTAACTGACCGACATCACCGTTAAAAACAGGACGCTGCGCATGAAACTGCTGCAAGTACTGCCATGAGGCATCACCGGAGTAAGGGTCTTGGGTGGTCCATACAAAAATGGATTTGATGGCGACGCTGATGCCGTCATTGTTATATAATGTCTGCACATTGTTGAATACTGAAGTCATCCAGACGTTGGTTTGGGCAACATCGCTTCCGTTTGCGGTATACATATCGAAATCAATCTCAAAATAGACCGTCACGCAGCGGTCTGACAAAGTAGACCGGTTTTGGGTATTTTCTGACGGCATATTAAGATCCTTGTCAGTTACGGCACATTTGAAGGTATTGTCAATCTTTAGCTTTGCATCCGAATAGATGATATAATCGCTTGTATTGCCTTTGACAGCGAGTTTATTTACCACGACATTGCGGTATTCATGGCTGGAAATAATGCCGTTTAGCTGGCCGTTGAAAAAATTAAATGAAACCAGCGAATTGCTGTCGCCTTTAACGATTCCGCGGTAAAAATGGCCGGTTTCCACATTTCTGACCTGTTCAGGCGGATCGCTGCTGCGAACTTCAAATCCTTCGGCCAGCGTTTTCACCTTATAAAGGGAAACGGTAATAATAGCGTCGTTATAAGGAATACCCAACTCAATAAAATCCCTGTTTTCAGACATAATTTGAGCTGACACAGACTGATTTAGCGTTGCAATAGTAGCGTTATCAACTGTTTTGGTATACGCGCTGAATCCGGGATTCGGGTTTACAGAAAAAGGCGCGTAGTAGGTGAAAGTCTTATTTTCTTTTTGGATTTTCAGGATGTTTTCAGCGACTTTTCCGGTTTGCGACCAGGCTGAAATACTGATTAAAAGAAAGAGTAGAATTTTTTTCATATCAATTGTTTACGGTTTCAAATGTATTAAAAAAGTTAGAAATTCGGGAGGATTGCCGCCCGAAAGTCAGATTATTAGATAATTACGGAAATTATCATGGTTAAGATTGAAAAAACCGGGAATAGTTGCGTGCTCCGGATACGGCTGCGGTTGGCCGCTACTGTTTACCCGTCTCCGGCTGGTCAGAGTGCATTTCATAAATCACAAGTCCGAAGTAGCCGACTGAAGCGAAGATATGGTCAAAAATATCCGCCATGATGTATTCATAATTCTCAAAACGCTTGTCGGAGGAGAAGGTGTAAATCTCGAGCGGAATGCCATTGGCTGTGGGCTGCAACTGACGGCACAGCAAAATCATGTCTTTATTCAGGCCGGGATAATTTTGCAGATACTGGGTAATGTATTTTCTAAAAAGTCCGAAATTGGTCATGTTACGCCCATTAATTAACAAGGACTTGTCAATATTACGGCTGGTATTGAATTTATTGATGTCGCTCTGCCGCTGATCAATATAGGCAGAAACCAAATGAATTTTCCTCAATTCGGTTAATTCTTCTTCCTTCAGGAACCGAATGCTTGACGCCTTGATCAGGATATGCCGCTTGATCCTTCTGCCATCAGAACCCAGCATGCCACGCCAGTTACGGAACGAATCGGAAATAAGGCTGTAAGTCGGTATTGTTGTGGTTGTGTTATC
>CALRKC020000235.1:0-4871 GCA_943367895.1 Erythrobacter sanguineus
AAGCAAACATCGCTATCTTTTCAGAAGGGAGCCTTAGATAATGTGGGACATTATTGTAGTAAGGAATCACGTTCATCTTATAAGATGGATTCAGCAGCTGCAACTGGGCCACCGGTACATCGAGCAAATCGGAAAGCTGCTTGAATGAAATCTGCTGCTTAATCATGATGGTATCTGTTGCAAAATGCTTTATGATCGCGCGGTTTGGAACGATCCCGTGTTCTTTATGATACGTATAAATATACATCGTTGCAAGGAAAGCCGGCACATAACCCTGTGTTTCCTTTGGCAGGTTTTTACGAATATTCCAGAAATTCTGCTGGCCGCCGGAGCGACGGATCGCCTTGGCTACATTACCCGGTCCGGAATTATAAGAAGCCAGAACCAAATCCCAGTCGCCAAAAATCTTGTACATATTGCTCATGTACCGTGCTGCCGCATCACTCGCTTTCTGCGGATCGCTGCGCTCGTCAACATAAGAATCGATATTCAGGTTGTATTGCTTTCCGGTCTGGTACATAAACTGCCAAAGTCCGGTGGCACCTACCCTTGACACTGCTTTCGGGTTCAGGGCCGATTCAACGATGGCAAGATACTTGATTTCCAGAGGCACATTTTGCCTTGCGAGAGACTCCTCGAACATCGGAAAATAATATTCTGAAATGGCCATAAGCCTTTCGTAAGATTTTTTCCTGTTCTTAAGGAATGACTTAATGATGTTTTCCAATCCCTGATTCCACTCAATGTTGAAGGGGGATTTGGCATCCATTTCCTTAAGGCGTGCCTTCAGGAGTTCAGTTGACAATTCATAATCGACTTTCTGGTCGAGGTTGATGTTCTTGATATCTGCGGAAAGGTTGTCGAACAAATCGAGGTTGGTCAACTCTTTCATCCAAAGGCTGTCCACGCAGGAAGCTACAGCATCGCGACGGAAAGTGGATTTAATCGAGTCAAGGTAGGAGATCTTAATTTCAGGTTTCAGCAGATTAGCTGCGGTTTTAGTCGAGTCCTGGGCGAAAATGCTGCCGGTGACCAGTAAAAGGGCAGTTAAGGTGATGTTTTTTATATTCATATTTACGTTTTTAGTGCTTTTGCATGACTGTGTCAGGGGACTGCAAAAACCTCAATTCGTCTTTAATTAATGTTCTGTTAAAGAACTTGAAGGGGCAAAATGCTATATTTCAAACCATTGCAAATGCAAACATAGTAATCTTATAACAAAGTCGCTTTATCGTATAACTTAAATTTATGTGAAAAATTGTTAATTAAGAGTTGTTTAGTCCAATATCGCGGCGATTCCGGGTAGTGTTTTACCTTCAAGCATTTCAAGCATAGCACCGCCTCCGGTAGAAACATAGCTCATTTTCGGCTCCAGTCCAAACTGTTTTACAGCGGCAACAGAATCACCACCGCCAACGAGTGAAAATGCGCCGTTTTGTGTGGCCTCATCAATATAATTTCCCAATTCGATGGTTCCTTTGGCAAAAGGCTCCATTTCAAATACGCCCAGCGGTCCATTCCAAAGTATGGTTTTGGAACCAAGGATTACCTTTTTAAACTGCTCCAGTGATTTCGGCCCTGCATCGAGACCCTGCCATCCGTCAGGAATTTCGCGTACGTCCACAATTTTCGTATTGGCATCTTTTGAAAACGCATCTGCCGCAACCACATCAACGGGAATATGAATCTGTACGTTTTTGGCTTTAGCCTTTTCAAGGATCTCCAATGCAAGTTCCTGCTTGTCGTCTTCGCAGATGGAGTCGCCAATTTTCCCGCCCAGCGCTTTTATGAAGGTAAAAGTCATCCCGCCACCGATAATCATATGGTCGACTTTGTCCAGTATATTTTCAATTACCGTAATTTTTGAAGAGACTTTGCTACCGCCCAAAACTGCTGTCACGGGTTTTTCGGAATCTTTCAATACTTTATTCAAACTTTCAATTTCCTTTGCCAGTAAACTACCGAAGCATTTGTCATTTGGAAAAAACTGTGCAATGATGGTAGTTGAAGCATGAGCGCGGTGTGCCGTCCCGAAAGCGTCGTTTACATATACGTCGCCTAAAGAAGCAAGCTCCCTGGCAAAATCGACGTCTCCCGATTCCTCTTCATTGTGGAATCGCAGGTTCTCCAACAGTAAAATTTCTCCCGGTTGTAATGCATCAGCGGCTTTGTTTGCCTTATCACCGATACAGTCTTCTGCGAATTTTACATTGGCCCCCAGGATTTCAGTTGTCTTTTTCAGAATATGCTTCAACGAGTACTTTTCTTCGGCACCTTTCGGCCTTCCTAAGTGCGACATCAGGATCACGCTTCCACCGTCAGCAAGGATTTTGTCTATTGTGGGCTTTGCCGCCTCAATACGGGTATCGTCGGTAACATTGAAATTTTCATCCAATGGCACGTTAAAATCCACACGGATTAATGCTTTCTTATTCTTGAAATTGATGTCGTTCAGGGTTTTCATGGGCAATAATCTTTTGTTTACATTTTTAAAGACGCCACAAATATAAGGTTTTTCGTTGAATGGGGTTTGAGAGGAAAATCGGAACTAAAAACGTCGACGGAATCCCAAAAGCAAACCCCGCGGGAAAGCGGGGTGTACCTAACCAAAAAAACCTTAAAATCACGAAATTACTTTACAGGCAATATGCCTTCGTTAAAGTGACACAAAGGAACGCCAAAGGTAAAAGCCCTGAAAATTAATGAGGTAAATACGGAAAAGTTTGCGGTAAACGTCAATTGGGCAGACAGAAAAGTCGGAAAAGTCATAAAATCCGGAGGACGTACCCCGATAAACTAACATCTCCTATTCAATTCCAATTTCTCAATACTCAATTCCCATTTCAAAAACAAAAAACGGCCTGCCGAGGCAAACCGTTTCTCAAAAACTATTTATCTTAAAATCTAAATCGGACAAATCTAACAAAAATTCTGACAGTTTTGCGGATGTAGTGAAAGAATTTTTGGCGCAGGATACAAGGTTCAGGGTGCAGGGCAAATCGGAGGATATTTAAGAATATACTATCTTTGTATGTCAAAATTTGAACCCTGGACCCATGAACAAAATAGAACATATCGGCATTGCCGTCAAAGACCTCGATACTTCCAACCTGCTTTTTGAAAAACTGTTTGGGGCACCACCTTACAAAAGCGAGGAAGTGGCGAGCGAAGGCGTAAGAACCTCATTTTTCATGAATGGGCCGAATAAGATTGAATTACTCGAAGCCACCAACCCGGACAGCCCGATTGCGAAGTTTCTCGAGAAGAAAGGAGAAGGTATTCACCACATCGCTTTTGACGTCACCGATATCGTGGCTGAAATTGCGCGCCTCAAAAATGAAGGCTTCACAATCCTGAATGAAATCCCGAAACCCGGCGCCGACAATAAATTGGTTGCGTTCCTGCACCCCAAGGGCACGAATGGGGTTTTAATCGAGCTATGTCAGGAAAAGACTTCTTAGATTTGCTTCGCTGTTAGATATTTAGACTTCTTAGACCGGATATATAAAATCAAGGCCAAGTCTCGTTAATGGTTTAGCACATTCAAAGCTGAAGGCGTAGCCGATCCCAGAACGCAGTGTCTCTATAGCCGCAGGCGAATCTAATTTTCAAAAAACATTTGCAACCCAACAAAAATAGTAGTAATATTGCAGCCCTAACCGGTCCTATAGCTCAGTTGGTTAGAGCACCTGACTCATAATCAGGTGGTCCCTGGTTCGAGCCCAGGTGGGACCACACAAAAAAGCCTTCAAAGTGAAGGCTTTTTTTATGACTTATTATAATCTGATTGCGCATTTATTTTCTCTTTTCCTCATCTTTATGCCTACTGAAAATTTCGCGAAATTGATATAACAACCTTTCAATCAGCCTAAGGTCGTCAGTAACAATGTCGGCATTCCCCTGCATTTCCTGTTGAAATTTTATTTGTTTTTCATAAGATGTTTTTAAGCCTATTGGAAATGAAACATCAATTAATAGATTACCCTGTTTGTCGGGTGTGAGTGAAATCGCCTGCACGGTTCCTTTAATTATTCCGAATTCCCGTTCGGGATAATTTTCCAGTCTGACATTTACAGGTTGCCCCACCGCTATTTTGCCGGATTTCTGCATCGGAGCTTTTAATTTTCCAATAAGATTTTTATGCAGCGTAGGGATAACCGCAAAAATCTGTTCTCCAATTTGAACGGTTTGATTTTCTGTCCAGATTTGCAGGAAAGTAATTCTACCATTAGTGGATGACCGTAATACATACCGCAAATCCCAATCCTTTATGCTTTTTTTTAATTGATAATAAGCCCTGATAAGATTTTCTTCAAGGTGAACGTTTTTGGTATTTTCGTCAATTAGTGTCGATTTACTGTCGCGATTTAATTCATTAATAGATGATTTCAATTGCGAAACGCTACCTTGCATATTTTTATAATTTTTTTGCGCCTGAAGAAAAATCAACCTTTGTTTTTCAATTTCCTGAGTCGATATGACACCCTTTTCGTAGAGGTTTTCATACCTGTCCAGGTCATTTTTTTGAATTGTCAATTCACTTTGAGTGATTGCTTTTTGTGCCTCCAACAGATTCAGTCTTTCAGTTAACTCCTGTTTCTCGTATCGCTGGGCGGAACCAACATTCTTATATGGTTGCAGTTTTTTATTTAATGCTGCAGTTGTAAACTCTTTTTGAAAAAGGCTATACATGCTTTCAACATCACCAAGCTGTGCATTACTGAACTTTGAGAAGTTGAAATTTATGATATCTTTTTCACTGCCGAGTGCCTCAGACAGGCTTAAAACATCCCTGTAATCTGCTGCGTTTTCGATGATTGCCAATGGTGTGTTTTTTTGTACCAGCGTACGATCCTTAACCAGTATTGCCT
>CALRKC020000236.1:0-4863 GCA_943367895.1 Erythrobacter sanguineus
GCACAAAGTGAAAGCGAAATCGAGATGTGTGCCTCCGTCTACAAATACTACGCTGACAACGCATCAGAATTCCTCAGGGACAAACCCCTTGAAGTCAAGGATGGCAGTGCCTTCATCAGGTATACCCCTACAGGCATCATCCTCGGGGTGGAACCCTGGAACTTCCCGTTTAATCAGGTGGGACGTCTCACCGCGCCCAATATCGTTGCGGGTAACGTCATCATGATCAAGCATGCTTCCAATGTGCCGCAGTGCGCGCAAATGATTGAAACCATCTTTAGGGATGCCGGTGCCCCCGAAGGCGTTTACACCAACCTGTTCCTGCCCGGAGACAAGGTCGCTTCACTGGCCGCAGACGATCGCATCACGGGCTTGTCCCTGACCGGAAGTGAGAAAGCCGGCGCGAGTCTTGCCGAAGCCGCGGGAAAGCACCTTAAGAAATCAGTACTTGAACTGGGGGGTAGTGATGCCTTTATTATCCTGGATGATGCCGATATTGATCTGGCGGTCGAAAAAGCGGTGCTGGGACGATTTAATAATACGGGGCAAGCCTGTACCGCTTCCAAAAGGATGATTGCGCTGGAGGGCGTGGCAGATGAATTTCTGGAGAAGTTTAAGGCAAAGATCACAAACCTGGCTGTTGGAGATCCCATGAACCGCGAAACGAAGATTGGCCCGATGGTTAGTGAAGAAGCCGCTGAGCGATTGGCGAAACAGGTTGAGGATACGGTAAAGGCCGGCGCAACTATAGTTACCGGCGGAAAGCGGATCAATAGGGAAGGGGCTTTCTTTGAATTTACGATACTGACCGATATCCCGAAAGGTTCCGTGGCGTATACAGAGGAATTGTTCGGTCCCGTGGCTTCGTTCTATAAAGTGAAAGACATTGAAGAAGCCATTGCATTGGCCAATGATACCGGCTTTGGTCTCGGCGGTTCCGTATTCAGTAAAAACACGGACAAGGCCATAGAAGTAGCCAGCCGCATAGACACCGGAATGGTATTCATTAACCAGCATGTCGCTTCCCGCCCTGATTTACCCTTCGGGGGAACCAAACGTTCCGGCTACGGGCGTGAGTTGTCGCCTTTGGGGATTGAGGAGTTTGTGAACAAGAAAGTTATCAGATTTTAGACCGGACTTTATCAGCTGCTGTTTTAACAGCCGATCTTCCGGGCTGCACATAAAAAAACCGCAATCAGATTGCGGTTTTTTCGTTTGTATAAAAATTGGTTGGGTTGGTTATATATCTATATGGTGTAATAGAAATATCTTAGTTGTTGAGCATTACCGGCATGACAAGCATGGTTACGGTTTCGCCTTCTTCGAGTCCGTCAACCGGTGTCAGGATACCCGCACGGTTCGGTAAGGACATTTCGAGCATGATCATGTCTGAATGTAAATTCGTCAGCATTTCGGTAAGGAAACGCGAGTTGAATCCAATCTGCATGTCATCACCCTGATAATCGCAGGTCAGTCTCTCTTCCGCCTTGTTTGAGTAATCAATATCCTCAGCAGAAATGTTTAATTCCGCACCGGCAATTTTCAGCCTGATCTGGTGTGTTGTCTTGTTCGAGAAAATCGCCACACGACGTACGGAATTCAGGAACTGCGAACGGTCAATCATCAGCTTATTAGGGTTCTCCTTTGGGATCACCGCCTCATAGTTTGGATATTTACCGTCAATCAGTCGGCACATCAATACGTAGTTATCAAAAGAGAACGTAGCATTCGAATCGTTGTATTCAATCTTCACTTCAGCATCAGAAGCACCTAAAATGCTCTTCAGGATGTTCAGTGGTTTTTTAGGCATGATAAAATCAGCGACCTGTGAAGCCTTTACATCGGTACGCGCATATTTCACGAGTTTGTGTGCGTCTGTGGCAACAAACGTCAGGCCTTCAGTGGAAAACTGGAAGAATACCCCGGACATTACGGGACGCAGGTCATCATTACCGGCGGCAAAGATCGTCTTGCTGACCGCAGTGGCCAATACATCTGCAGGAACCAAAGTGACTGAAGGATCTTCAAGGTTTACTGATTTCGGGAATTCTTCACCGGGAGCGTATGCCAAGGCATATTTACCGGAATTGGAGCTGATTTCAATCGTATTGTTTTCCTCAACCGTAAAGGTCAGCGGCTGCTCCGGGAACGTCTTCAATATTTCGAGCAACAGTTTTGCAGGAACCGCGACGCTGCCGGTACTGTCTGAATCGATTTCCAGTGTAGCCGACATGGTGGTTTCAAGATCTGAAGCAGAAACGGTAAGCGCTTTGTTGTCTAATTCAAAAAGGAAATTGTCCAAAATAGGCAAGGTGTTGCTGCTGTTGATGACACTTCCTAAAACCTGCAGTTGTTTTAATAAGTAAGAACTAGATACGATGAATTTCATTCGGTGTTATTTTTTTTAAAGGATGTAAAAATGGCTATAATTTTTACATTCCACAAATATATTTTAAAGTAATAGATTTTGAAAAGAATTTTATTAACATTTGTTAGGAAGATGGGAAGTTCAAAAGATCGGAAGATCGGTGGTTGGGCGCGTAATGGCTTCAGATCTTCCGGTCTTCCGGACTAAAAACTTATCTCGCGTATCTGCGCTTCCTCAACCACGTGTAAACCAACCCGAAAACCAACAGCAATAATAACGGGGCACCCACTGTCAGCAGTTGTGTTTTGGTGTATTGTTCCTCGACCTTCTTGTCATCCAGCAATTGCAGTTCAACGTTTTTATTGCGGATATCGACCAGCCCGTTATCGTCCAGCAGGTAGTTCATCGCATTGATCAGGAAGTCCCTGTTGCCGTAACTCTGTTTGGTCCAGTTGTCGATATCGTTGATCAGCGGTTTTTTATTGACATATTTGTAGTTGATGATATCCCCATCGGCGATAATGATCATTTTGTTTTGTTTGCCATCGTCAATTGGCTTTACCGCTTTAAATGGCTTCACGCGGTTCTTGAATGCCGAGGTAAATTTCCCCTCGAGTAAGGCCCCGATCACCTGTCCGCCTTTATTAAACGAACTCTCATCAAGCCCCTCCATAAAATCCATCAGGCCGACACCTACCGGAACACCGACAACTTTTGACTGTGCCGAACTTCTGAGCAGCACCGTTTTTTTAATATCGTTCTTTAGTAAGTCCATCTGGTTTGCGAACTCAAGCTTGACCAGATTGACGTTTTTATTAATGGCGTGATTTTCCTCTGATTTAATAATCGGTGAATACAGCCAGTCTACGGGCATTTCTCCATTTGGCGACTGCACCGTGACGGGGGTTGATAATAAATCCTGTACGAGGCGGTTGTTGATGCGTACGCCATACTTGAAGAACATTTCATCGAGGTTTAAGTCCAAAGGAAACGCCAGTGAGGCCTGCTGTGCATTCTGCAGGCTGTCGAGGTCAATGGCCGCCTTATCAATCAGCCACATCGTTTTGCCGCCCTGTTCAATAAACTGGTCGAGGATGTATTTTTCTGAATCGCTGAAGGGCTGCGTCGGTTTGGCGATTAACGCCGCATCAAAATGATTCAGGTTGGCCAGTACTTTTACGGGATCGCCCTGAAGTGAATCCAGGTTGAACTCTGCAAGCGAATAATATTCTTTGACATTCGTCAGGAAATCGGCCATGTATTTGTCACCGATCTCACCATTGCCTTTGAGTACCGCAATCTTTTTCTTATTGGTATTGGTCAGTTTGGTCAGCGCATCGGTAAAAGCGAACTCCAGCAATTGTACTGATTTATTGATGTTCTCGTCCGGACTGTTTCCAAAGTTATTCACCAGCAAAGGCACCCTTACCGATTTGGTCCCGACGTTGGCAATCGCCCACGGAAATACCTGTGTCTGTGTTTTTTTGCCCTTAACGGTCTGGTTAATGTTTACCGGCACAAAACCCAGGCCGACGAGTTCCTGCTTGTAGGCGTCGGCATTGGCCTCGTCTTCCATCGGGTCATTGAACTTGAAGATGATGTTTGCGTTGTAGGCATTGAATTCCTCGAGCATCTGCCTGGTTTCGGTCTGCAGCCTCTTGAATTCCGCAGGGAATTCACCTGCGAGGAATACATCAATATACACCGGGTCCTTGATGTTCTTTATCACATTGAGGCTCGCCTCGGATAAGGTATAACGGTGGTCTGACGTCAGGTCGAAGCGCTTGAACCAAAACAACCCGGCCAGGTTGATCAGTAAAAGGATTACAAGGGTAAAACCCAATTTTTTAAGGCTGTTTTTTGTATGGCTTTTCATTATGCTTTCGAAGATTTAAGTTTGAAAACCGTCAGTGATAAAAACAGTATCGCAATACTGACGAAATAAACCAGGTCGCGTGTGTCCAGTACCCCGCGTCCCATACTGATGAAATGGTCCTGCATCCCGATCGATGACACTGCCGCGTCAAAACTGCCGGCATAGGCAGCCACGCCGTCAAACCCGAAATAAAACAGGAAGCACAGGAATACCGAAATGATAAAGGCCACAATCTGGTTGTCCGAGAATGTGGAGGCAAATATCCCTATTGCCGTATAACCCCCAATCAGGAACAACAGTCCGAAATAGGAACCGATCGTACTGCCCATATCGATATGACTGCTCTCCATACTTAGCCCGTAGATGGCATACACGTATATGAGCGTGGGGACGATCGCGATGACAATCAGCAGTACCGCCGCGAAGAACTTGCCGTGGACGATCTGCCCGATGCTCAGCGGTTTTGTCAGAAGCAATTCCAGCGTGCCCTGTTTCTTTTCCTCAGAGAAACTGCGCATGGTTACGGCAGGGATCAGGAAAATCAATATCCAGGGCGCCAGCGTGAAAAATGGCGATAAATCGGCAAAACCGGCATTCATGATGTTAAAGTCGCCTTCAA
>CALRKC020000237.1:0-4852 GCA_943367895.1 Erythrobacter sanguineus
TGACACAAAACTGTTTTCTGCTGCCATTACTGTGCTGGTCATAGATAAAACAGCGATTCCTAAATAAATGATCGATTTTTTCATGATGATAATAATTAAGTTAATTGATTAGATGATTGTAAAACACAAAAAAAGAACAGCTTAATTAAAAAGCTGTTTTTTCAGTCTGACCTGTGTCTTTTTGGATTTGCCTTTGGTGACGGATTTTTTTACAGGCATTACCGCTTCCGTAACTTTTAAGTCTTCAGCGATGATTTCGTCGATAGTCCTGCTGTGTTTTTGAAGATTTCCCAATTCAGTTGAAATCAGGCTTGGATCTGCAGATGAAACCAAATTATTGTCTTTACTGGACAAATCGGCAGCGTTTGCTGCATTGAACGTAGCGAAGAATGCTACAACGAGTGTGGTGATTGATTTTTTCATGATGATTGATTGTTGATTGATGATTCATTGTTGATTACTGAAATAGACGACAGCGTGTTATTTTTGTTACAAAAAAAATATGTTATAACATTATTTTAACATTTGTGATTTAGCAAAAGTATCCGAAACACCTGTAAATAAAGGAAACTTTACGTTTTTCAAGAAATACCGAAAATGTTTTAATTCCGGCAAAAAAATAAAAAAAACGTTTTAGTATGCGTGCATACTATTTTTTTCTTATATTTGAATCAGATACCGATTTGTCGAAATCGGAAAACTGATGCTACCAAATGAAAGAAAAGACAATTGATTATATTTTACGAGCTACCTGGCAGGCCGTTGCACGAATGTATAATGAAGAGGCTTCGAAATATGGCGCCACAATGGCCACCGGATTTGCCTTGCTCAGCATTGACCGGGATAAAGGAACCCCATCAACCGCGTTGGGTCCTAAAATGGGTATGGAAGCCACGAGTCTTACCCGTACACTGAAGTCAATGGAAGAAAAAGGACTGATTACCAGAAAGAAGAACCCTGAAGACGGCCGCGGCGTACTTATTTACCTTACCGAATTCGGAAAAGAAAAAAGGGAACTTTCCCGCAATAACGTGCTTAAATTCAATGAAGCCGTAAAGAACCGGATTTCAGAAGAACAGCTGCAACACTTTATGGAAGTAGCTGAAACCATCAACGAACTAATACTGGATAAAAACATTTTCAATCAAGATACAACCGAATGAAACGAATTATTAAGAAAGTTGCCATCGTCGGCTCGGGCATAATGGGCTCAGGCATAGCCTGCCATTTTGCAAACATCGGCGTAGAAGTGCTTTTGCTCGACATTGTACCCAATGAGCTGACAGAAGCGGAAACAAGAAAAGGGTTAAGCCTTGAACATAAGGCAGTGCGCAACCGTATTGTTAACGAGCATCTCGCCAATGCTTTAAAATCCAAGCCTTCGCCAATCTATCATCAGAAATTTGCTTCACGTATTGAAACCGGCAATACAACTGATGATATGTCTAAAATTGCCGCCGCAGACTGGATTATTGAGGTTGTGGTAGAGCGTCTTGACATCAAGAAACTCGTGTTTGAACAAATCGAAAAATACAGGAAACCTGGGACGTTGGTCACTTCAAACACTTCCGGAATTCCGATCCGTTTTATGAGTGAGGGCCGCAGCGAGGATTTCCAGAAGCATTTTTGCGGAACGCACTTCTTCAATCCCGCGCGCTACCTCAAATTATTTGAAATCATTCCCGGACCGCTCACTGCAACCGAATTGCTCGACTTCCTTAATAATTACGGAGCGCAGTTTCTGGGCAAGACTTCCGTAATTGCAAAAGATACTCCTGCTTTTATTGGGAATCGCATTGGAATTTTCGGAATTCAGAGCCTGTTTCATTTGGTAAAAGAAATGAATCTTACAATCGAGGAAGTTGACAAATTAACGGGGCCGGTAATCGGGCGCCCAAAATCCGCGACTTTCCGTACGGTTGACGTTGTCGGTCTTGACACATTGGTTCATGTGGCCAATGGATTGTATCAGGGTGTTCCTGAAGATGAGGCACATGATTTGTTCCAACTCCCTGACTTCATCAGTAAAATGATGGAGAACAAATGGTACGGGAGCAAAACCGGACAGGGTTTTTATAAGAAAGAGGGAAAAGAAATTCTCTCATTGGATTTAAACACCATGGAATACCGTGCGGCGAAAAAAGCCAACTTCGCAACCTTGGAGCTAACCAAAACCATCGATAAACCGATTGACAGATTCAAAGTACTCGTCAAAGGAACAGATAAGGCCGGTGAGTTCTACAGGAAAAATTTCGCAGGCATGTTTGCTTACGTTTCCAATCGCGTACCTGAAATTACTGACGATTTTTACAAGATAGACGATGCTATGAAAGCCGGCTTCGGATGGGAGAACGGGCCGTTTGAAATATGGGATGCCATAGGCGTACAAAAAGGCATCGAACTTATAAAAGCTTCCGGTTTGTCCTGTGCCAAATGGGTTGATGATATGCTGGCGTCGGGAAATAGTTCCTTTTACACGGTCAAAGACGGTGCTACTTATTATTATGATCTGGCCTCAAAATCGCAATTGAAAATTCCGGGGCAGGATGCCTTTATTATCCTTGACAACATCCGGGAGTCTAAGAAAGTCTGGAGCAATTCCGGAACAGTCATACAGCATTTGGGCGACGGTATATTGAACCTTGAATTCCGCTCCAAGATGAATACGATCGGGGGCGATGTATTGCAGGGAATCAACAAGGCTATTGAATTGGCAGAAAAAGAATATGCCGGACTTGTGATCGGAAATCAGGGTGCCAACTTCTCTGTCGGCGCAAACATCGGAATGATTTTTATGATGGCGGTCGAGCAGGAATACGATGAACTGAATATGGCAATTAAAATGTTCCAGGATACCATGATGCGTGTTCGTTATTCATCCATTCCTGTTATCGTGGCGCCACACGGAATGACATTAGGCGGTGGGTGCGAAATGAGTATGCATGCTGACAAGGTTGTCGCTGCTGCAGAGACGTATATCGGCCTGGTGGAATTCGGGGTTGGTGTGATCCCCGGCGGCGGTGGGTCTAAGGAAATGACGTTAAGGGCTTCCGATCTTTTCCGTAAAAATGATGTGGAGCTGAATGTCTTACAGGAATACTTCCTTACCGTAGCTATGGCCAAAGTATCCACTTCAGCTTACGAAGCTTTCGATTTGGGCGTATTGCAAAAAGGAAAAGACATCGTTGTCGTCAATAAGGACAGGCAGATTTTTGAAGCCAAAAAGCAAGCGCTGCTGTTGGCAGAAGCCGGATACACCCAGCCCATCCGCAGAAAAGACATTAAAGTACTGGGCAAACAGGCATTGGGTATGTTCCTTGTAGGCACCGATCAAATGACGGCAGGCCATTTCATTTCTGATCATGATAAGAAAATAGCAAACAAGCTCGCTTATGTAATGGCAGGTGGGGATTTGTCTGAGCCGACATTGGTTAGTGAGCAATATTTACTGGATATTGAGCGGGAAGCATTTTTATCATTGTGCACAGAAAGAAAAACTTTAGAGCGTATTCAGTTTATGCTGACAAAAGGCAAACCACTCAGAAATTAATTATTTTAAAATTTTAAAGGTTGAATCAAGTCCATTTAAAATTTAAAATTCATTATTCAAAATAAAAATATGAAAACAGCATATATCGTAAAAGCCTACCGAACCGCAGTCGGCAAAGCACCAAAAGGCGTCTTTCGTTTCAAGCGCCCTGACGAACTTGCAGCAGAAACCATTCAGTACATGATGAATGAACTGCCGGATTTCGACAAAAAAAGAATTGACGATGTCATGGTTGGAAATGCCATGCCGGAAGCCGAACAGGGATTGAATGTTGCCCGTCTGATTTCACTGATGGGACTCAATATTGTTGATGTCCCCGGCGTAACCGTCAACCGTTACTGTGCTTCGGGATTGGAAACCATAGGGATGGCTACCGCAAAAATCCAATCCGGAATGGCCGATTGCATCATTGCAGGCGGCGCTGAAAGCATGAGCTATATCCCAATGGGTGGTTACAAACCTACTCCCGATTATGCCGTCGCCAAAGGCGGTCACGAGGATTATTATTGGGGCATGGGATTAACCGCAGAGGCCGTCGCAAAACAATTCAATATTTCGCGGGAAGACCAGGATGAATTCGCTTTTCAGTCACATCAAAAAGCATTGAAAGCACAGGTAGACGGCAAATTTGACAAACAAATAGTGCCAATCACCGTCGAACAGACTTTCCTGAACGAAAATGGGAAGAAAGAAACCAAATCTTATACTGTGACTAAAGATGAAGGCCCCCGTGCCGATACCAATATCACTGCCTTGAATAATCTGAAACCCGTATTTGCGGCTGACGGAAGCGTAACCGCCGGAAACTCATCACAAATGAGCGACGGTGCGGCTTTCGTATTAATAATGAGCGAAGAAATGGTTAAGGAACTCAACCTCACTCCTATCGCGCGCCTTGTCAATTTCGCATCAGCGGGAGTCGAACCAAGGATTATGGGAATCGGTCCTGTAAAAGCCATTCCAAAGGCATTGAAACAGGCAGGAATGAAACAAAGTGACATTGAACTGATTGAACTGAATGAGGCATTTGCTTCACAATCCTTAGCTGTAATACGTGAACTTGGGTTAAATCCGGATATTATTAATGTCAATGGCGGTGCAATATCATTAGGCCATCCGCTGGGCTGCACCGGTGCCAAATTATCAGTACAATTATTTGATGAAATGAAAAGACGGGGAAATAAATATGGCATGGTAACGATGTGTGTGGGGACAGGTCAGGGCTGTGCGGGAATCTATGAGCTACTTTAGAGAATAGAATCAAGAGTCAGGAAATATATGCCAAAACAAAACTATGCACCA
>CALRKC020000238.1:0-4832 GCA_943367895.1 Erythrobacter sanguineus
TCGCCACAAATCCAAGTATGGTGTCGCGGAAAATCAGGATGACAATCGCGGAAATCGCCCCAAAAGTACCCAACAGCGCCTCAATTGAAATATTGAACAGGGATAAAAATATGGCTGTAATTCCGAACGTCCAGAGTACAATCATGATGACCTGGATGTAGCTGTCGATTGGCTTGTCACTATAGCGCGGAATCAGTTTCAGGTAATCCCTAAGCGCGTTGAAAATACTCCGGATGATCCAAAGAACCAGCAAAACGATATACATCTTCACCAGTTTGCCGAAAATGGGTTCCCAATAATCAAAATCGCGGAAGATAATCGGTACCGACCTGTAGATGAATAACAGCGGAATTAGATAAGCAATGTATTTTGCCGTTTTATTCGAGACGAGCAAATCGTCAAATCGCGTTTTGGTTCGGCGGGCCACTATAACCATTACCCGTACCAAAATGAAACGGAAACCCAGGTAAATGGCGTAAGCCAGAAAATACAACAGCACAAGGTCAAAAAGCAGGCTGAAATACAAGGCAAATGTCTCGTTGACATGCCAGGATTTCAATAGTGCATGAGACCAGCCGAAAATGTATTCCATGACTTTATGCATGATTTACAGGTATTTTTTATCGATGTAGAAGGTGCCGAATGGCAGTAAGGAAGCGGCACAGATGATAGCAAATTTCTTCAATGGCCAGTCGAGTTCAAACTTCAGCATGATGGCAAGAATGATATAAGCTACAAAAAGAACTCCATGTGCCAGTCCAACTGGAAACAACAGCGTATGGTATAATTCAGGGTTATTGTTTTTAATGATCAGCATGTTCCCGAAAAGTGCCAGGTATGAAATCCCTTCAAGGATCGCAACCACTTTAAATAATTTAAGCATTTATTTGTATATTTAAATTGATGGCCGAAGACCAGGGCAAAATTAACTATTAAACTTACATTATTAAACACAAATCTGTTTAAGTTTCAACATAAAATCATGAGCAAACGCGACCTTAAGAAATACCTTGCCGGCCTGACGAAAGAACAGCTGGAAGTTCAGTTTACCGAATTATACGAAAAATTCCCGGAAGTAAAGACCTACTATGATTTTGTCTTTAATCCCAAAGAAGAAAAGCTGACGGCAGCCGCCAAAGCGAAAATCGCCAACGAATACTTTCCCATAAAATCAAAGCGTGCGAAACTCCGCCGGTCTGTCGCGCAGAAATACATAAAACACTTCCTCGTTTTGGGGGTTGATGCTTTTGCCGTTGCCGATGTGATGCTGTTTACAATTGAAACTGCCCAGAAATACTCCGCCAAAAGGGAAATGAAATACGCCACATTTTATAAAAGCATGCAGACCGCGTATGAACAGGCCATTAAATATGCAATCGCAAATGGCATTTTTCCCGATTTCAGGGAGCGGCTTTTTGCCATTGCCGCGGAAGCCAAAAGACAACGGTGGGAAAACCGCTACGAAATGGAGCGTTTGTTACAGGAATTGGAATTTATGGATTGATTTTACTGAAACCAAAGTGTTTAATTTTAAGTTTTAACACGCCATAATCCAATGATTCCTGCTATTTTTATGGATTGAAAAATGAATTTGCGCGAATTGGAAAACAAGTTATCAGATTACGAGAAGAACAGGCTGTCGGCACTTCAAAGCTACCATATTGCCGATACGCTGAATGAAAAAGAATACGACGATATTGCAAAGCTCGCCGCGGCAATTTGCGGTACGCCGGTTTCGCTTGTTACGTTTGTCGATGAAAGCTGGCAGTGGTTCAAAGCCAAAGTCGGTACCGATTTCAAGGGAACACCACGTGAAATTGCTTTTTGTGAGCATACGATACGCGTTCCTGACGAGGTTACGGTGGTCGAAGATGCCGCTGCTGATCCCCGGTTTTCGAATAATCCGCTGGTTACTGAAAATCCGAATATCCGGTTTTATGCCGGTGCGCCGTTTACTACAATCGATGGTTATACGCTGGGGACGGTTTGCGTGCTGGACGTTGTTCCGCGTAAACTTAGCGAACAGCAGACAGCAGCACTACGGATACTGTCTGAACAGGTCAGTGAATTGCTCAAGACCCGTAAATTGTATGCTGATCTGGGCCTTGCCAACAAAGTACTGAAAGGCAAAAACAAAATGATCAAAGGCGACCGCGTTCGCCTTGAAGGAGAGCTACAGGTCCAGGCGGTGGAGCGCATCCGCGAAATTTCGTCCAAAAATGCGGAACTGGAACAGATTAATAAAGAACTGGAGTCGTTTGCATACATTACCAGCCATGATTTGCAGGAGCCGCTCCGGAAAATACAAACTTTTGCGTCGTTACTTCAGGAACGGGAAATGGTGAATCTTTCGGTAAAAGGCGCGGAATATCTACAGAAAATAGGCACCTCTGCCGAACGAATGCAGCGATTAATCCAGGATTTGCTGCAATACTCGCGTACCGCAGTGCCAACGTCAGCTTTTGAAGAGACCACGCTCAGGCTGGTTTTTAATCCGGCGTTGGAAGATTTGCGGGATGAGATCGAGGCAAGGGGCGCGACGATCGAAATTAAGAACGACGGGCGGTTGTTTGTCATCGGTTTTCAGTTCCACCAGTTGTTCTACAACCTGCTTTCGAACGCTTTGAAATTTTCCAAAAAAGATGTTGCGCCGCATATCAGTATCAGCCTGGCGTATGTGGATGAAGAGGACGGCAGTCCGTATTTCCGGATTGAATTCAGTGACAATGGCATCGGGTTTGAAAATGAATACAGCGAGCGGATCTTCACCTTGTTTCAGCGGTTGTCCAGCGTGGATAAAGTGGCGGGAACCGGTATCGGACTTACGATTGTCCGGAAAATAGTGACCAATCACGGCGGTACGGTAAAGGCCTATGGCGATCTGAACGTGGGGGCGCGTTTCGTTATTTGTATTCCCGATCAGGCGTTTCTTAACCGCTGATTTCGAAATGAATAGGTGCTGATGGATTCCCTATACTGTGTTGCCCGTTCGTGATCCACAATTTCAAATAATACCGACGATTGCAAAGCGGACTCTGTTGCGACAGGGATGGCAGCGGAAATCCTTTTGGGATGCGCCCGCAGCGCAGCGGAGGGCAAATCCCAAAAGATTGCAGCGTACAGCCCGGCCCGCAGGGGTCGCCATAAAACCGTGAATCGTCAGCGGTAAAATAATAAATAATTAAATTAACTTTTAAAAAGAGCGGTTAACTTCTTTTTAGGCGTACTTTTGCAAAAATCCAAAATTTTTCCGTTAAGGAATACATGAAACACAACGAAGCCGATTACGAAGTTATTGAGAAAAAGGAACTCTATGCTTATCAAAAAGGGGATATCGATCTCATTTTTGACAGGATGGACAATACGCCGCCCGATTATCACCTGTTGTATCAATTACCTACGGGTGGTGGGAAAACCGTGATTTTTTCGGAGATCGTAAGGCGTTATCTTGCCAAACATAATAAAAAAGTGGTCGTACTGACACACCGGATCGAACTTTGCCGGCAGACTTCCAAGATGTTGAGTGGTTTCGGGGTGAAGAACAAGGTCATTAACAGTAAAATCAAGGAATTGCCTGATCAGGGTGATTTTTCGTGTTTTGTGGCGATGGTCGAAACGCTGAAAAACCGTCTTAACGACGAAATACTGCATATTGACAACGTTGGCCTTGTGATTATTGATGAGGCGCACTATAACTCGTTCCGGAAATTGCTGAGCTCATTTAAGAATTCATTTATCCTGGGTGTGACCGCGACGCCTTTAAGCTCAAATATCAGGCTGCCGATGAATGAGAATTATGATGAGCTGATTGTGGGCGATACGATTGCGTCACTGATTGAGAAAGGCTTTCTGGCCAAAGCGACTACGTATACTTATGATGTCGGGCTGACGTCGCTTAAAGTGGGCATTAATGGCGATTATACTGTAAAATCGTCGGATGAGCTGTACTCGAATATGGTGATGCAGGAAAAACTGCTGCATGCTTATACCGAAAAATCACTGGGGAAAAAGACATTGATCTTCAACAATGGTATTCACACCTCATTATATGTTTATGAAACCTTTAAGAATGCCGGGTTTGGCATCAGGCATCTCGATAATACGAGCAGTGCCGAGGAACGGAAGGACATCCTGAAATGGTTTAATGAAACGCCCGACGCGATTTTGACGTCGGTAGGCATCCTGACAACCGGTTTTGATGAGCCGACAGTGGAATCCATTATCCTAAACCGCGCGACGAAATCATTGACCTTGTATTTCCAGATGATTGGGCGCGGCTCGAGGAAACTGCACAATAAGGATGAGTTCACCGTCATCGATCTCGGGAATAACGCGGCCCGTTTCGGATTGTGGAGCGATCCGGTAAATTGGCAGCACATCTTCAAGGCACCTGAATTTTATTTGGAAAACCTGCGCGATGATGCCGATATCGAAATGAACTTCAGGTATACGATGCCGGAAAGCCTCAGGGCAAAATTCGCAAATACCGCTGTTATCGATTTTGATGTGGAGGAAGAGCATAAGCTTGCCCTCAGGCAGAACCTGCGTTCGAAGACGGTATTGGAAAAGTCTCTGGAGCAACATGCAGCGATGTGTGTTGATAATACGGAAACGCTTCAGGAAGCGCGACAGCTCAGCCGGGAGTTGGACGAAGATATCGAATACCGCATCCGGAAATACTCGAACTGCCTGAGCCACTGCAGCAAGAATTACCGCGAGTGGCTGGTGGAAGATTATAAGCAGAAACTGACTTTGCTTATCGGCAAGAAATATCGGGAAAAGATTTTTCGGGAATCGGATTGATTTAGAAGTGCCTTCGGCTTTTAGACACG
>CALRKC020000239.1:0-4809 GCA_943367895.1 Erythrobacter sanguineus
GACAATAATGCCTAGAATTGATACGAATGCATTAATCTGGACTTTTGAGCTGACGATCATCGGAACCAGTATATTATTGTCGATAAATTGTACGACCAAATTGACTACAATCACGCCGATAATGATGGATAAATCGGGTGAGCCGGTAAGTGATGCGACGATGCTGAGAAATCCGGCAAAAAGGATTCCGATGTATGGGATAAGGTTAAGCAGTCCCGTAAGCAATCCCAATAGAACGGCGTATTTCACCCCGATAATCATAAAACCAACTGTTGTTAAAACGGACACTATAATCATTTCTATAATAAGGCCGTTGATGTAACTTTTTACGGCAACTTTTACCTGAGTGATGATTTCCTCAAGTTTGGCATGGTGCTCAGACTTAAAGAGTTTGCAAAGAAATTTCATGAAATGGGTACGGTAAAGTAACATCAGGAACATATAAATCGGGACCAGGATCAGGTTTACAAGCGTATCTGTGAAGGAAAGCAAAGTGTTCCCCAGCATTGCTTTACCTGATTTCATGGTGTCGTTGGTGGCGCTGTCAATGTATTCCTGTTGTTCCCGTTTGCTAATGTCAAAATGTTCGCGTACATAATCCTGTATGTGGGACAGGTGTATCGCAAAATTCTTCTTGATCATGCCCCAGTCTTCTGTAAAATCACTGATTTGCAACGAAAGGAAAACAATAATTCCAAGTACGACAATCACAAAAATCAGCACGGTCGAGATTACCGCCAATACATGCGGGAAGCGAAGCCTCCTTTTGAAAAGCAACATTACCGGCCGTAATAAAATGGAAAATATAAAGGCAAAGATTACAGGGACAATAATATCCTGACTTACATAAAAAATATAAAATACCGAAATGAGGCACACCAATATGAGTGCCATGCGTGCATAAAACGGAAATTTTACTGTGTCTGTCATTTTGTTCCTGATTATCATTGTGCTTTGGTTTGCACAATTTTTCTTAATAATAATGAACAAAATTGACGTTTATTCCGCAAAAAGGAATTACGGAAAATACTTTATAAGTTACAGAATTTAAAGGTTAAGTGAGTTGTAAAAGATATTGATACACTTTATCGACCGGCAGTCCCATGACATTGGCATAGGACCCCTCAATTTTTGAAACCCCGATGAAGCCAATCCATTCCTGGATGCCGTAGGAGCCTGCTTTATCGAATGGATGGTAATTGTCCAGATAATATCTGATGGCTTCCTCATTAAGCGCGTTGAAAGTGACGTAAGTGGTTTCGGAAATCGTATCGATGGAATCCAATGTCCGAAAAGTGACTGAGGTGATCACCATGTGTGTTTTACCGGAAAGGGATTGCAGCATTAAGAAGGCATCTTGATAATCTTTTGGTTTTCCCAATGCTTTTTCCTCAAACCATACAATTGTATCACTGGTAATAAGCAGATCACCGGGTCGCAAATCGCCGTCAAAAGCGTCGCTCTTTAGTTTTGAGAGGTATTCTGTAATTTCTTTTTCCTTTAGAGTTTCCGGATAAATTTCTTCAACTTCCCTGAGCCGTATCTCAAAATCGATATCCAGGTCGCGCAGGAATTGCTGCCGCCTTGGTGATCCCGATGCAAGAATCACGTTATAATTTATAAGTTTCTCCCTAAGCATTCTGAATGATGTTAATGTTGAGAAGCAGTACAGACAGGATTCCGAAAAACAATACCAGTTTCAGTACATTGCTAAGATGGTGGAAATCTTTCGATGTTGTAGCCGACAATATCTTAATCAGGAAATAGACCAGAGGGCCTGTAACCAGCAAGAGCATGTAGGCTGAAATGATATAGAGGTTATTGCTTATATAAAAAGTATTGATATAATAAACCAATCCTAAAACAAGCAGCAAAGCCGTCGCAGCAAGGATTTTTGTTGTTTTTGATAATCCCAAAACAATGGCAAGCGTACGCATTCCGAACTTTGTATCGCCGGTAACATCTTCAGCATCTTTTGTAATTTCACGCATGAGGTTAATCACAAAACTGAACAGCGCATAGTCGAGCATCACTTTAAACACAGGCGCCAGCGTCGGATTATTTTCTGTTGTTACTATAGGATAAAGTTCATATACTCCTACAATGATAACGCTCATAGCTGTAATGCCCGCGATTAGTACATTACCTATTAAGAAGCTTCTCTTAAAGTTGGTAGCGTATAAATACAATGTGGCTGAAATCACAATAAAAATCATGGCAAAACTGGGTTTTCCAATGATATTGGATAAGTAAAAGCCAATGCCTACACCGATGATATTTAAGGCGGCATATACGTTGTATGCAGTGTCTTCTGATATGGATTTTCCAGCAATTACATCATTGGGTTTATTGATATTGTCGGTGCCCTGGTCTGCAACATTATTGATTACATATCCCCCTGCAGCAATCACTACAGTTGATAAAACGAGCAATGCGTACTGCCAGTCATTCAGGGCGGTCGGTATGCCAAGCAGGTCAAAGCAGCCATATTTAAAAATCCATTGCATCAATGCAATCATCAGCAAGTTCTGGATTCGGATGAGTTTGAGGAAATCTGTCATTTCTTAGTTTTTGTAGTAGAGGCAGTTAATGTTATTGATTGCAAAAAATTTGATGTGGCAAGATAAATGGTTTTTGATAAAACGTGCAAATTAAATTTAGCTGATTTTATAAATAAAAAAGCCCGAAAGTATTTCCGGGCTTTTGAAGGTATTTAAAGAAATGCTTATCCTCTGGAAGTTTTTCTCTCTACTGAACTGCTGCCAGACCTAGATGGCGTATTATTTGTTCGTGCAGGCTCACTGCTTCTCGTTTTTGTCTCCGTTCTGACAGGTGTACTCTGCCTGGTCTCAACACTTCTTGTAGAAGTTCTTGCAGGCTCACTGCTTCTCGTTTTTGTCTCTGTTCTGACAGGTGTACTCTGCCTGGTCTCAACGCTTCTTATAGTGGTTCTTGCAGGCTCGCTGATTCTTGTTTTTGTCTCTGTTCTAGAAGGTGTTCCCACACTTGTAGACGATGTTTTCACCGGAGCGGTCGTTTGTGTCTTTGTCTCCAATGACCTGGACGAAGGGTTACTGACGCTATTGCTTCTTGTCGATTGGCTTCGCGTTGGCGTATTTACCTTCACGGAAGTGCCTGCAGTACGTGGCGTGCCCGTTCTTACTGTGTTTGTGCCAGTTTTTACCGGCGTATTTGAGTTGTTACTCCTAATGGTGCTGTTACCGCTTCTTGTACCCGTAGTCACTCTGTTCGAAGTGACTTTCTGCCTTGTTTTATCCAATTCGTAACGGTTTGAAACATTGTTATTCCTTTGCGAGAATGAACGATTAGGGTGAGCCACCTCATAGCCATTGCTCCTCCTGCTGTTGTGCAGCGCGACAGCTCTCTGGCTTCTTCTTACATTTACATAGTTGTAATGGTTGTGTACGTTAATGTGTACATCTACATGCCTTCTGTATCTGTAAACAGGGTAAGGCGCCCAGGTGTAATAATAGCCTGGGTAATAACCCCAATACCACTGTGAGTAATATGGTCTGTAGTAATCCGTCCAGAATACATTATAAATAACAGGACGCGTTACATATACAGGCTCATAAATATAATTTGGGCCGTACATATAGACATCGCCAACCACCTGAACCTGTACTTCATTGTTGCTGTCTTTTTCAACTTCAACAGTGGCCACATCCTGGAATACATCTTTTTCAAGTATCGCCTGGATAACAATCAGGTGTGTCCCTGACTCGGTAGATTCTATAACACGCAGGTAGTCGACTTTTCCGTCGCCGTTAAGGTCTAGATTGGAAATTTGCGCTTTCGGGTCATTTAGACGTTTCTCAAAATCTTCAAGGTTCGCTGATTCTCCAAAGATAGAGGCTACCGCCCTTAAATCAAGATTGTCGCTGATGTCGCTGTTTTTTGCATTTACAGTCGTAACATCCTGTGCCCTCATAAGGTTTATCGTCAGGGCAACAATGGTCAGAAATAAAGCTTTTGTTTTCATAACTTGGAATTTTGTTTAATAAATGTTTTGTCTTTAACAGCTAAGACGATAAAAGTCCAAAATTGTTTATGAGGAAATGCACATTTAGTATTTATTTAACTAAACGAGCGGCCCCATCTACCTGAGAAAACAATTGTTTTTGCCTTATAAAAACCGATCTATGTTATTGATTGTGAACGCGTTTCATGCAGATACTTTCCGGTGGGTGCAACACCATAGGGAACTTCTCAATCTTTACGGAACTGCTGTCCAAACCAAAAGCTTTTTCTTCAGACAGGCTCAATTTTTTGAAAAGAAAATAGGTATTCATGATGATTTTCTCATCCCAACGCATTTCACTGTCATTTGAAAGAAACTTTTCAGAGAGCACAAACTTAAAGTCGCCAATAATATTGTTTCTGCTCAATGATTCATAACGGCTGGTAATATCAACTTCGCCATTCTTCACGAGATCTTTCACTACTTCCTTAAACATGATATTGATCTTCGTTGGCTCGCGAAAACCAAGGTTAAAATCAATCCTGATAAGGTCGTCCTTAATGATTTCCGTTACCTTATATTCTGTTTTATAAGGCTCGTTAAGGATGTTGACATGAATAAACCAATAGAGGTCTGCCCGTTTCGGACGCTTTTGCAAAATCGAATACAGTACTTTTTCCTCAATTTCATCGGTCCTTGCAGAATTGGTCATGTAAACAAGGTGCGTCGCATATTTGGGAATAGTAAGATCAGAGCTCAGTTCATTAAGTACTTTTTTGTAATTTTCGATCTTAACCATCTTGGTGTAATTCTTGCTGATTTTCTTC
>CALRKC020000240.1:0-4800 GCA_943367895.1 Erythrobacter sanguineus
GTCGGTACCGAGCACCACCACATGTGATGGCCCGTAGTTATAAGTCTTTTCCATAAAACCGATGTCACCCGGACCGGCAGAAGCGGTACCTGGAGGAAGTTTCACCTCAACTTTGGCTTCCGTAAAAACGGTAATTTCATTGTTTTCAACAGCGATATGGCGCAGCAGTATGTCTTCTGCATTACCGGGATTGAGTTCACCCATCTTGCTGTTGCTTAACGTCCTGCCATTTTGCAGGTCATAAAGAAGCAGGTTTCCAAAGTCGCCTGAGCGCAGACCTTTTGCAGGATAATTGAATGCCAAAACGTATTCCTGTGAACCGATAGCGATGATATGAGGTTGGTGCAATACGACCTCAGCCTCTATATTCTTTACATCCTGCATATCAGCTGAAGTATATACCAGGTAGTGGCTCACTTTCCAGCCGGCGGCTTTCCGCTTTAAAACCACTTTCCCTGAAGGACTCACGGCAAATGATTCGGTAAAGAATTTGTCTGTAAACTGAAACTCTTTCTGCCAGGATACGTTTAGCTTATCATCAATCACGATCACAATATTCTTCTCCGGACCATCCTTTTCTTTCTGTGGCCTGTAGTTGATCGCGGTATACAGTCCGCTTTCTGACTTCTGCAACAAGGCATCGCCGGATTTTGAGTTGGATACTATCGGTGTAGAAAGCAATTCGGTACTCGTGAATTTAGCGGTGGCCTTATCAAATTCATGCTTATATATCACACATTTCAGCGCTTTCTTTGAATAGGTTTTGGTAAACACGGCCAGCTTACCATTTGTACCTTCCGCAAAACCCAGGTAATCCTGAAGGGTATTGGGGTCAAATTTTGGGAAATCATAGGTAAACGTTTCAACGAGTTTGTTTTTCTGGTCAAACTTACGCAGTACCATCTGGTGTTTGGCCATAAGACCGCCAAAGTCCATCGCAGTGAAGAGGTAAGTGTTGTAATTGTCCTTCAATACAAAAGTGGGATCCATTTCGGCCACCGCATCAAACTCAAATTTCTCGCCCCATTGGTAAACCTGGGCATATGCAACAGGCATCAATAAAAAGGCAAACAGCAGGGATATTTTATTTTTCATAAGCTTATTTTTTCTTGTAAACCTGAGTCTCCAGGCTGTTCAGTTCCCTTTCATCATCAGAAGACAATTTCATATAAATCTGATTCTCCTGGAATTGATTCAGGTATTTTTCAGCTTCCTTTTTATTGTTGAGGGCAAGGTTCAGGCGGATCAGGTTGAAATAAATGAATTCAGCTATCTTCGCGTTGAAATCTGCCTTAGGGTTTTTGTATTCAATCTTTTCCAATGTCTGGGTCCAGATGTCGATGCCTTTTTGCATATTGCTGAGGGCCATATCGTTGACTTCCTTGTCCATCGGTTGCAGTTTCTTTAAGTTTGTGGTCACGTAAATATCCGCACGGGCAAGGTCATCATATTTACCTTTGTTCTTTACGCTTTGGATCTTCACCGACTTGCTCACCGTAATAAAACCATATTGCTCATTGATAAAATCATTCAGGAACTGGATCACCTTCGTCAGGTGTGCTTTTTCCTGTGCCGGCTTATTGATGTTGTTGCTTGGTGACGAAGATATAAAAGCATATTCGGTAAAGAATGTCTTGTTGATCTTCTCGGTGCCATTGACTTTAACAACCATTTTCGTGGGCTGGTTTGCATAAGTCTGCCCTGCATTGTCCTGGAAGTTTACATTTTTGATATCAAGGATGATATCGACTGTGCTCCCTTCCCTGGTGAAACCACTAATGTTGATTTGCGAGGCAAGTACATTATTGTCCATGATGGTATAATCGTTCAGGTTTGGCTCACGATAAACCGGTGGCGCCGGCTTAACATATTCAGGCTTGCTCGGCAGCACCAGCTTTGGGTTCTTACCGTCACTGGTCATAGCGAGGCGTTCCAAAGTGCTAAGCTTCTTAAACTCTTCCGATTCCAGTGCATATTTCTCTTTTGCCTTGGCTACATCATTGTCATAATCTTTTAATTTCTGCTGGAATTCCTTTTCACTGTTTGCGACAGTCTGCGTATAATTCGCCTGCTCATTTTTGAAGTCCTCCTTAGATTGGCGAATAACGTCTTCAGCGGTCAGGTTATAAGGCGATGTCACAGTTACCCTGAATGTCCGGGAACTTGCATCGATTACCTCTTTTGGCTGTTGCAGCATCTGGAATGACACATTCTCAGCAGATACACTCTGGGCATTTAGCTTGCCAAAAAGCAATAACGCCAGCACTAAACATTTGATTTTCATCATCATTAAAATTAAAATTCGCGGCAAATATAGTCGTTATACAAATCAATCCTTCAATAAAAATGATTTAATAACCATGACAATATGTATTTTATGTCGACAGCTGGAGAACAGAAATACCTGTTATTAATTATTGAATGATTATTCTTACGCGTTATTTTTACTTTGCCGCTATTCTGACACAAAATTAGTATATTAGTGTCACTAAATCTGGCAGTATGAAAAAATATTTGCTCCTATTATTATTATTTGCGGTGCCGATGTTGCAGGCGCAGACCATCGCCGCGCCTCCGGGGGCTGTCATTACCCAAAAGAGTACACAGGTAGAAAAAATAGCGGGATTCGATAACCTCGAAAAAGACACGGGCCTGAAGCTTTATATGGAAGCGGGCACCGAAATCCTGATTGCGATGCGGGACAACAAAATCAAGTGGCGTGCCGACGTGATGGGCAGCTGCGGCAAGCCAAAAGCCGGGAAACCGATGCTGCGTATATTTCAACTGGTGGAAGGACAGATTATTGTCACTTACGGAAAGGCGTGCAGTGCTGCCATCGATCCGGAGAGCGGAAAGGTGTCGTGCAGGGGCTGTGATTAATATAGCAGTCGGTGGGCAGTATTCCGTTTCTTGACATGCCGATAAGACCTACTCTTAATAACTTCGCGTCCTCAAATGACAAAACCCCTTCCCGCTTGAACTATCCTGAGTAAAAATGTCAGCTGTATTTTAACCGACTACTCTGCAAACATCGACTTACATAAAAAATATTTGAAATATTTGTCCAATTTTGGAAAAGCCAATCGTCATAGGTTTAGAACAAATATTTTAAAACAATTTAAAAAAGTAAAAAAATGATTAAAGAAGCATTACTCGGTGAATTTCAGCACGAAGCCGAAAACACAAGAAAACTTTTATCTATTATTCCGGACAGTGCTTTGGAATATCGTCCTCAGCCGCATCTTTGGTCTGTTGGACAATTGGCAGCTCACATCTCCGAGCTTTACAACTGGTATGATGTTACATTCAACCAGGATGCGTTTGAATTGAGTAACTATACGTATGACAAAGGTGACATAACAAAGGTTTCTAATATTTTAGAAAAATTTGAAGCCAATGTAAAAGCTGCACAGGAAGCCATTGAGAAATCGGACGAATCTCAATATACGAATGTGTGGTCTATGACAATGCATAACGAAAAAACTGCTTTTCCATCAATGCCGAAAATTCAGGTTATCAGAAGTATATTATACAATCATTTGTATCATCATAGGGGCGAACTTATCTCTCATTTAAGAGCGACCGGTAATAAAGTACCTTCTTTGTACGGACCAAATTTTGAAGATTCACAACAGGTACAATCATAACAATATTTCCGGTAACAATTAATTTTAACAATTTAAGAAATTAACAAATGAAAGAATTTATGATGATTTTCAGGAGCGAAGTCAACGAATCGTTTGGGCCTTCGCCGGAACAAATGCAATCAAACATCAAACATTGGCAAGATTGGATAGGCGGCATTGCTGCTCAGGGAAAACTTGCAGGTGCAAACCGTTTAAGTTTTGAAGGCAAAACATTGAAGCCTAACACTGTAATTGCTGATGGCCCTTATGCAGAAGTAAAAGAAATTATTGGCGGCTACATAGTTGTAAAAGCTGCCGACATTGATGAAGCGATGGAAATGGCAGAAGGTTGCCCTATCCTTACTCACGGCGGAAACGTTGAAGTCAGAACTGTATTATCAATTAACGGCTAATTTGAGCGAGGCAGCATTAATTCCGCAACTTTTTAAAACAGAGTACAGAAAAATAATTTCTGTACTCTGTAAGTTATTTGGCATTGTTCATATTGAAATCGCTGAGGATATTACAAACGATACTTTTTTGTTGGCCTCCGAGACCTGGGGATTAAAAGGGATTCCCGAAAATCCAAAGGCCTGGCTGTATACTGTGGCCAAAAACAGGACCAAAGATTACTTGAAACGACATAAAACATTTTCTGAAAAAATAGTTGTTGATTTTAAACTGAATCAAACCCAAAGTGAAGCGATTGAAGTTGATTTATCTCATGAAAATATAACCGACAGCCAATTGCAAATGATTTTTGCAATTTGCAATCCGATAATCCCGGCGGAAGCGCAAATTGGCCTGGCATTAAGAATCCTTTGTGGTTTTGGAATTGACGAAATTGCAGAGGCATTTTTGACCAATAAGGAAACCATCAACAAACGATTATTCAGGGCCAAGGAAAAATTACGAACAGAAAATATTAAAATTGCATTGCCGACTGCAAACGAAGTTACTGCAAGATTGGAAACCGTACTGACAACTTTATACCTGCTTTTCAATGAAGGTTATCATTCAAGTACACAGAAAACCCAATTGCGGAAAGAACTGTGTTTGGAAGCCATGCGTTTGAATTATTTTCTGATAGAAAATGAAACTACAAACAAACCCATGGTAAACGCTTTAATGGCTTTAATGTGCTTTCATTCTTCGCGTTTTGACGCAAGGATTA
>CALRKC020000241.1:0-4796 GCA_943367895.1 Erythrobacter sanguineus
ATTTGGTAGAGTGGATTAGGAACCAATTTGATGACCGTGATGTTGCACAGCTTGGCGCTTTGCTAAATGGAGCATTTTTTAAGAATGGAAATGCAATAGTACAGACGGAAGAAACCCAAGCAATAATTAACCTGATTTTCTATGACACCACAGAATAAAACATATTTGTACATCGGAATCGGTGCAGCAGCCCTGATTGCAACGTATTTTCTTTTGAACCGTAAGGAATCAAACGGCAGCGGTACAACTGACCCAACCGGAAACGGTACTACTCCGGTAGGGGACATTAATAATTTCGATGCAGCGCACATAGCAGACTTACTGGAAGATGCAATGGAGTTTTGGGGTACTTATGATGATGCACTTATATCATTACTTCGAACCGTAAACCAAGATCAGTTTGGACAGATAGTGAAGGCGTTTGGAAAAAGGAATTATGGTACTTGGCCATTTAACAGCGATGAAACCCTTCAGTATTGGATGAAAGAGGAACTATCGGCCGCACAATACAATACCTGGAAGCTGAAATACCCTAAATACCTGTAACAATGTACACCATTTCCGCTATACTCTATGACTTCAGCAAGCAACCTGTACCGTTTGCAAGCGTGCAGGAAGTCAGTGTTTTAGGTATACCTACCGGAAAGGGAGTAGATACCGGGGAAGATGGCCGTTTCACCTTGAAAGTAAGTAGTAAGGATTCACTGATACAAACAAGCAAGTTAGGTTACGAGACCTTTGTAGTTTCTGCCTATCAATATGGTAAGGAGCAGTTTATGGCCGAGTATACTCAGGATTTAGATGAAGTGGTTATTACCATACCACCAAAGCCAAAAGCGAAACCTGATAACTCTTGGTTATTGTGGGTGATTGGTGCAGCGGCAGTCATCGCTGTCTTTACTCGAGGCGGTAAAGACCAGGTTAAACCAACTAAAGTTACGCTATAATGACAAATTATCTCAATAATCCCGCTTACAGCCGTGGTATCCGAAATCTTAATCCCGGCAATATCAAGCTTTCAAACATCGACTGGTTCGGTAAGATACCATTTTCGCAAAGTATGGATGCATCATTTGAGCAATTCAAAGAAATGCGTTACGGAGTACGGGCGTTAATGAAACTCCTTGTGAACTATCACAAAGCCGGTACTAATACAGTCATCGGTATTATTAGCAAATACGCGCCTGAGTTTGAAAATAATACTCAGGAATACATCAATACAGTTGCCAAAATGGTCGGTTTGCCTTTTGCGGCAGTTGTTGACCTGACAGAGGAGCGACTTATTGGACTTGCCAAGGCCATTGTGTTTGTTGAAAATGGTAAGGATTCTAAGTATGTTACCGATGCCGATTACAAGGCTGCAATTGGCATACTGGGAGTTCCTTTAAAAAAAAAAATGAAGTAACGTCAATACTGGTGCCCCTGCTAATTGGTACCACGTTGGCATTTATAATTTATAAAGCAATTAAGCATGATCGGAGTAAGCACACCTAATACAGACGGAAGCGGAACTGTTTTTTCAGTAGGAAATCTTACTATATATAAGCATCCTGATAATACACAGCTTGGCGTCGCGGAAAACAATGATTTTGCCGATGGCCGTGTATCTGATAGAATGATACGCGCTCAGATAACTGACGCATCCGACCTCACAGTTTTAGAAAGTTTTGACATTACAATTAATAACCCTTTTAACCCTGAACCATGAGAAAATTATTATCATTATTCGTATCCCTTATGGCCTTCGTGGCCTACTCGCAGACTGAGATCAAAAAACCAAAATTTATTGGCGTTTCCGCTTCAGTTGTTGCAAATGATACCCTTGTCCCAATGTTAAAGGACAACGGAACAGTTACTAAATTAGGTGTAAGCCAGTTGGCAGTTCCTTTAAATACCGTCATCAAGGCGGGTAGCACATCAAGTCGGGGCTTTAGCGTCGTAAAACCACTTAAGTCCGGTCAGGCGGGTCAGAACGGAGTATACCTCTTTGATTTTGATTATAACGACGATGTTTTTTACTTGGATGCCTATGACGATGATGGATACCACGGAAGTTTAAATATTCAGGGTAATTCAGCTTCAATGTATGCAGCGAAAACAGATTTCTATGTAGCCGGTATTACATGTTACAACGGAATAGTTACAGTGACATCAACCATTGCTGGAGGAGAACTGGGTCGCGGCATTACTGCCGATTACTACTTTCCTAATAAGATTGATAATGACTATGCACAAATCAAGGACGTAAAAAAATTCAAGACATGGGTAGCAAAATTAAGCCAAACAGGAACCGACGCGCCTTCAGAAACAGTATTGGATACAGACTTTGGGGAGATTACGCTTGAGCGGGTTGCCACGGGCGTTTATAATTTGTTAAGCACAGACACCGAATTTATTCCCGCTAAAACAATCGTTATAATGGGTACTCCAAGCGGTCAGGGAAATAGTTTCATCATAGATAACACGAACGCTGCAAGGATTACCTTAACCACTTTTGACGCTTCCTTAAATGAAAGTGATGATTTGCTCTCTGATACCGCAATCGAAATCCGCACCTACCCATGACAAAGCTATCGTTGCCAACCCCGAAGCGTAATACGAAAGCCTGGACAATCGGCAGTTTCTTTTATGTGATCATGATTGTAATCAATGAATACTTTGACACAATCTGCGCATTAGGATTCCCGGAAGCGCATCAGGACACACTTAAGGCTGTAGGTGTATTACTGTACGTAGCCTTTACTTTCAGAATGTTTAATCAAACCCCAAAAACACCCTTTAAGCATGAATCACATTTTCGAAATAATAGACCTTAAGCTTTCAGCTTTCTTTTTCGCGCTGTTGACTATGTTTCAACTGCCCGATGTTGACACGTGTTACAAAACCGTTTCATTCATCCTGTTTTTGGTCTTTTATTTCAGGAGATTCCAGTTGATGGAAAAGAAGTATAAAAACAACCATAAAGACGAATTATGAAAATGAAATCATTATATCTTTTTTTGTTTGGCCTGATTTGTCTGTACTGCAGTTGCAAATCGCCAAAGGTTATTACCAAAAGCGAAACGGTAACCGCTCACGACACAGTCAGGATTCACACCAATTCAGAAAGCCAGGTAAACAGGCAGGTCAGCGATTCGCTAAACTTTTACATTGCCAAAATTAAGACTGTTAAGCCGGAATGTGATAGTGTTACCCAGTCCGCAATTGACAAACTATTGGAAAGCTTCAACGTATCCAAGACATCAGGTGAGAATTCCTATAAGTTTGAGTACGATCAGGCGCTGCGTCAACTAAGGCTTGTAATCAAGATGGCCGAAACAAAGAACTCACTAAAAGATTCAGTTGCAAGTAAAACGTTGGTCTTAAAAACCAATACTAAGACTGAAATTCCGGTAAGGCTTCCATTGCGATGGTGGGAACGGATGTTTATTGTTTTCGGGCTTGTAGGCCTTTTATTTGCTTCTATCAAACTACTTAAAAAACTTCAGGCCAAATCGCCTATTTAAAAAAAAATATCATGAAAAAGTTATTGCTTGCTGCCGGAATTGTATTTGCATTTTGGCATTTTTCAAAAAACAGAGACACTGAGGCCGATGATCAGGATACTGATGACGTAATGCCTAAAGTACCTCCTAAGATTAAGGAAAACCCTGTTGTCAATTTTCCTGATGCAACGGTTATCAGCCCTAAAGGTACGATTACACCTATAGCAACGACACCTAGCCCCAAAAGCACGACTACACCGGCACCTGTAACAACAATGCCTCCAAAAACAGCAACTGCCCCTGCACCTTCACCTACGACACCTCCAAAAGGTCCGAAAAGTTTGCCTGACGTAGTTTTAGCATAACATGAAAAAGGTTGTTTTTATATCATTGGCAGCATTGGTTTTCTTTTTACTCACAGGTACAAAGAAGGCCTTTGCTTCTATTGTTAGCAACCAAAGGTTAAGGGCGTGTGACCCTTTAGGGTGTGGTAAGTTTGGCGCTTCAAGGGGAGACCGCACTCATCAGGGCGTTGATGTAGTTACTGCTGTTGGTCAATCAATAATGTCCCCTATTTCCGGTATAGTAACAAGGTTTCCAGTTCCGTATTCGGATGATGCCAGGTACCGGGGAATTGAAATTAAGGGTTCATTATATACCGTAAAGATTTTTTATGTAACACCATTGGTTAATGTTGGCCAGTCTGTTAAGTCCGGTGAAAAAATCGGTATAGCCCAGGACTTAATTGCAAAGTATGGCAGTCAGATAACAAATCATGTTCATTTAGAAGTAAGGGAAACCCAAACAGGAAAATTAATCAATCCGGAAAATTTATTTTAAGATGGAATCAAAAACGAAAAAAATACTTATCGCTGCCGGAATTGTCATTGCAATTGCCGGATTTTCTGCGTACAGAAAAGCCAGGAAGGTAGCCGAGATTTTTGACAAGATGGAAATTGACCCGGTTTGGGCTGATGACTTTAAGATTCAGGGCGGAAAGCTTAAGTTTAACATCGACGTTAAGCTTACAAATAAATCTGATGACGATCTGTTTATCAGCGGCCTGAACGTTGCAAAATTAAAAACGCTTTATGTTTATTATGACACCAGGCTTTTTGGCGTAGCTCAGGTCAATATTACAAAAATATCAATCCCAAGCAATAGGGAACTTATACTACATAACATTCCGGTTGAATCAAATGCGGTAAACCTTATTGCTAATGCTGGAACTATAACTTCTTTCGATGTAAACAAAATAACCTGCACAGCTACTATTGAGGCTTTGGGGTCTACTTATCAAATAGGTTAATG
>CALRKC020000242.1:0-4783 GCA_943367895.1 Erythrobacter sanguineus
AACAGGACCGTTGCCGGATTGTCTCAGACGAAAGCCGGACTCAGTCAGGCTGACGCGCAGTTCAATGAGGCTAAAGCCAATTATGAGCGCAACAAATTACTTTTTGAAAAGGGCATTATCTCAAAATCTGACTGGGACAAAGCCATTTCCGCTTTTGAAGTAGCCAAAGCGAATAAACAATCTGCTTATTATACTGTGCAGAGCGCTTCCGCAAGCGTCAACGAGGCGCAGGACAATTTAGGAAGAACCACTATTTACGCTCCGGCCGACGGAACGATTTCGACCCTGGCCGTTGAACTGGGCGAAAGGGTTTTGGGACAACAGCAGATGACCGGAACGGAAATGATGCGTGTGGCGAACCTCAATAATATGGAAGTTGAAGTTGATGTAAATGAAAATGACATCGTGAAAATAAGCGTTGGCGATTCTGCGAGGGTTGAAGTGGATGCTTACCTGAAGAAAAAATTCAAGGGGATCGTAACGAGTATTTCAAATTCGGCCAGCGTTACTCAGACCGCCGATCAGGTGACGAACTTTAAGGTTAAGATCAGGATTTTGAAAGAATCTTATGCTGATTTGCTTGAAGGCAAACCGGAAAGTTATTCGCCTTTCCGTCCGGGAATGACCGCTACGGTTGATATAGAAACCAAGCGCAAAGCCAATGTGCTGGCCATTCCGATCAGTGCTGTTGTCGTAAAGGCTGACACACTTCCGGTCAGGAAAGTTGAAGGCCCTGAGGGTGAAAATCAGGCGCCGAAATCGGATAAGAAACTCGAATGTGTGTTCGTAAAATCAGGAACTAAAGCCAAAATACGCATCGTGAAAACGGGAATCCAGGATGATACCAATATCGAAATCCTATCGGGACTTAAGGCTGGTGAAGTGATTATTACCGGGCCATACAACCTGATTACAAAAGAGCTTAATTCCGGAGATGTGGTAGTTAATGATAAGGAATCGGAAAATAATCCCCCGAAAAAGTAATGGCATACCTATTGAATATTGAAACAGCTGCAAAGAACTGCTCTGTAGCGTTAGCCAATGATGGCGAAGTGGTTTTATGCAGGGAAATCGCAGATAAGGATTATTCCCATGCGGAGAAATTGCATTTTTTTATCGATGAAGTCGTCAATGAAGCCGGTATTACCTATCAGGATCTTTCTGCGGTTGCAGTAAGCCAGGGGCCGGGCTCCTATACCGGCCTGCGTATCGGTGTTTCTGCGGTAAAAGGTTTGTGTTATGCCTTGAATATCCCACTGATTGCGGTTGATACATTGGAGTCGCTTGCCCGGCAGTTGGCGATTTCGATTCCGGAAAATGCGTTTATCATACCCATGATTGATGCGCGCCGCATGGAAGTTTATAGCGCCGTTTTTAATTCCGGATTTGAAAAAGTACGGGAAATTCAGGCTGAGATTATTACTGAAGAAAGTTTTCAGGATATTGATGCACCGATATACATTGTAGGTGATTGTGCCGAAAAATGCAAACCGGTGCTTACTTCAGATAAATTCATATTTGTTGAAGGGGTGGTTTATCCGTCAGCCCGGGAAATGTGTGCCCTGAGTTTTGAAAGCTATAAAAAAAGCGACACGGTTGATGTCGCTTACTTTGAGCCGTATTACTTAAAGGACTTTTTTATCGCTAAAAAGGCATAGCCTAACCGTGGTACACCCGCGAAGCGATAATTTTTCCGTTTTTTATTTCCAATACTTCCGCTACCGGCATGTTTTCTTCTCCGGGAACAATACGAGTGTATTCCATAAAAACCCGCTCACCGTTTGCAGTAAGGGAGGTCACCTGATAATGCAGTTCGGGAAATCGGTCAAAGGCATCCGCCCACCAATCGTGTAAAGCCGGTTTCCCGCTCACGAAACCGTTGGTTTCGGGCCGGCGGATTTTCAGTTTCGGACTGAAATGCGCTGCATGATCGTCATATAATGAAAGCAGTTTCTCAAGATTGTGGCTGTTGAAGGCCGCAAACCATTGCCTTGCTATATTTTCGTTCTGGTTTTCCAATTTTAGATGTTTTTGAGGTTGATGATCTCCTGTTCTGTCAGGAATCTCCAATTGCCTCTTGGCAGGTTTTTCTTGGTCAGTCCTGCGAAAGCCACGCGGTCAATACGCAATACATCATACCCGAAATGTTCGAAAATTGTACGAACGACTTTTACATTCGATGTTTTCAGTTTCAGGCCCACTTCGCTTTTCGGCTGGTCTTCCACGTAACTGACTTCCTCTACGAAAATTTTGTGCTCGTCGATCATCGGCCCTTTTGATATCTTCTCAAGGTCTTCATATTTCAGGTTCTTATCCAAAGAAATCTGGTAGATTTTTGATGATTTCTGGCTCGTTTGCGTGAATTTCGTGATCATGTCATTGTCATTCGTGATCAGCAGCAAGCCGGTGGTGTTTTTGTCCATACGGCCTACGGCAGTCATCTTCGAAGTGGTCGCTCCTTTGACCAACTCGAGTACATTCCGCAATTCAGCGCCTTCATCAAACGCCGTTGTGAAGTTTTTAGGTTTGTTCAAAAGGATGTATTCTTTCTTTTCAGGTGTAATAAGGTTTCCGTCAAAATTAACGACGTCTCCTTTTTTTACCTTATATCCCATTTCGGTTACGGGAACGCCGTTAACTTTTACATTTCCGGACTGTATGTAAATGTCTGCGTCGCGGCGGGAGCACATGCCGGAATTGGCAATGTATTTGTTGAGGCGGATTTCGTCCGGATTTTTGGGTGTGTTTGGCGCTTTCGGCGTTCTTACCGGTTTGCCGTAAATTTTTGCGGGTTTATCTGTGGCGGTTTCAGGTTTGGCCTTTTTGGGTCCCTGTGCGCGTTTTGGCATTGCCGCTTTCGGCTTATTGGATGATGGCCTGCCACTGCCCGGCCTCGAACCTCCTCTTTTGTTACTTCCTTCCCTGTTCGTCATGGTATTCTGAAATTTTTTGCAAAGATAGGTTATTATTATGACACGATGCGCCTAGCCCGGATGGAAGCGGCATCCTTTCTTTCTGCTTCTTTAGCAGAAGAAAGATATAGCGGACAGCCGGATACAGCTCCTGAAAAAACTAAAGTAAATTTTTCCCATGCCATAAAACGGCGGGATCAATCAACACAATGCAGAAAACCCCGGCGACGATAAGGGTTTTCAGGATGAGGTGTAATCGAAGATATTGTGGTTTCTCTTCTGATTTCCACAAATAGCCGATGAAGAAGATCAGGGTGATGAGGCAGGCGTAAAAATAAATGTCCATATAGCCGACATCGTAGTCTTCAATGAGCAGAAAAACAGGGATGATGGTTGCAACAGCCAACAGTGTGATGGCTTTTTTAGCAGTTTTTTCTCCGTATTCGATGGGGATGGTACTGTAATTGTTGGCCAGATCGCCGGCGAGATTTTCAAGGTCTTTTATGATTTCGCGAATCAGCAGCAGCAGGAATAAGAATGTTGCATGACAGAAAATAATGCCACCTTTTTGTAAATCGTATTCTTCGTATTGGGTTTTGAAGAAGTAAATCAGCAGTCCGAAGAAAGGGAATACCGCAAGGACGGCGGCGGTGATATTGCCGATAATGGCATACTTCTTAAGCTTGTGCGAATAAAACCACAACAGGAATACGTACACTGAAAAGAACAGGCTGACGCGCCACGAGATGAACAATCCCGAACCAACGGCGAGGAAATTCAGGCTAAAATACACCTGTAATTTGGTTTTCTGGCTTACGAGGCGGTCCAGCATGGATTTTTGCGGCCGGTTAATCAGGTCCTTTTTTGCATCATAAAAGTTGTTGATGATGTAGCCCGCGGCGATGCAAAATGAAGAAATAATTACGAGGGTAAACAATCGCCAGTCCAGAATGACATCAAGTGCACGGGTATTTTCCGGAGCAAGGATGAATATGGCTGAAAGGTATTGGGCGAGAACGATGACGGGAATGTTGTAGCCGCGGACCACGGAGAACAAACTCACGATTTTCATTAACAGCAGGCGGTTCTTCCGGCTTAACATCCTTCAATTGATAATTGACAATTGATAATTGATAATGAAGCAAAGGTGGTCCTGCAAGTCCCACAGGCCATTATCAATTGTCCCTTATTCATTGTCCATTAAATTAGAATTGGTAAACGACTTCCAGCTTGTAGTCCTTCAGTGAAGCCTGGGCTTTTTCAAGGTCTTCAGTGAAGCCAAGTATGTATCCGCCACCACCTGATCCGCATAGTTTCAGGTAGTAGTCGTTGGTATCGATACCTTTCTGCCAGATGCCGTGGAATTGCTCGGGAATCATCGGCTTGAAATTATCCAGGACAACCCTTGACAATTTTTTGGTGTTTGAAAACAGTGATTTTCGGTCACCGCCGAGGAAATTCTCTACACAAAGATCGGTGTATTTAACAAATTGGTTTTTCAGCATGGCACGGAAACCTTTGTCTTTCAGGTTTTCCATGAAGATGTTAACCATCGGCGCTGTTTCGCCTACGATACCGGAGTCAAGCAAAAAGACAGCGCCTTTGCCGGTTGTGCTTTGGGTAGGGATTCCGGTGGCTTCGATATTGTCTTTGGAATTGATCAGTATCGGAATGCTGAGGTAACTGTTTAACGGGTCAAGGCCGGAGCTCTTTCCGTGGAAAAAAGACTCCATCTGCCCGAAAATATTTTTCAGTGTCAAAAGCTTTTCACGTGTCAGGTTTTCCAGTACGGTGATTTTGTTTTTGGCATATTTGTCATAAATGGCGGCAACCAATGCGCCGCTGCTGCCTACGCCATAACCCTGTGGAAT
>CALRKC020000243.1:0-4778 GCA_943367895.1 Erythrobacter sanguineus
TACGATTTATATGAGAACCTTAAAGTGGGTGTCGGATTATTATGGGAAGAGGCCAAATATTGTTTTGGATACTATTTATGATAAAAAGGTCGGAATTCAAGCCAATAATCCAATGGTTTTGTTCCGAGCTGTGGAGTCAGATACAACGCAAGTTGAGCAGTACGGTGAGAATTATATATTGGAAATGAATATCGAAAATGGTATTTACTTCGTGAAATATAGTCATCAATCTTTTACGAAGGATGGTGTAAAGGTAGATTTGAAATTATCTGACATTTATAATGATTCCCGAAATAGCGCTGATGACACGTTGCCAGATTCACGAAAGCAATATGAATCTAATATTGGGGCGTTTCTGCTTTGGATATTTGGTTATGTAGAAGACGATAGTTTTAAGTTTGATTAACAGAGTAACATCGTTGTTATCCCGATTGAAGACGGAAAGTATACGGTCAGCTCCTTTCAGAACTAATTTACGCTTAGTAAAGCAAAGGTAGATTTGCATTTTTCGGATATCTTGAAAACAAGCGGACGAATTACCAAATCATTTACTTCCGCGGCGCATAAGCCCGCTGCGCAAAGTCTCATGACTTTGAGTATAATAAGATCGAAGATCTCAAAATAGTTTATAATAAAACTCCGCTGCGCAAAGTCTCATGACTTTGAGCAAGGTAAGATCGAAGATCTCAAAATAACATATACCAAAACCTTTACAAGCCATGAAAAAAGGAGACCTTACGCAGCAGGAGGACAGTAAGTACGGTTGTATTGTAAAAATCGGGATAAATTGACGCTATGAGTCTATTGAAACACCTTTCCGCTCCATGATCTTCCCATAAGCACCATTCCACAATACAAGCCTTTTTTCCAAAGAAGCAACTGTTGCCGCTTCCGCTTCCTGCCATAAAGTTTCGTCTTCACCGCAAAGTCCTGCAGTCATTTCCAGGGCGAGATGGCTGTGGTGGTCGCCGTCTACCTCAATATGCCTTTCCAGATAATATTTGAAGATGGAAATACTGTCGGGAAACTGTTTGTGCATATCATTGACCAGCGTAATGAACATACCCGGAATCAAATCTTCACGCCCGAAGGTAAATATGGCCGATTGCAGGGAGCTCTTGCCGCTGCGGATAATATCAAACGTAAAATCAACAAATTGTTTAGCCTCAACAGGAGTTCCTGAAGCGGCATAAGCCTGTTGAAAATCACCGGATTGCTGTAATACTGTGGTAAAAGTGTTGATCTGTGATACATCGGCACCGCATTGGCGCATCGCTTCCAGATACAATTCAAAGTGGCTTTTACGATTACCGTCCATATCCACATCAGATTCCTCACCCGCAACAATCTCATTAATAAGATAGCGTGTATTCGGATTACCGACGGGAAACCACGGCACTGCCGTACAGGTCAACTGGTTTTGAAGGGATTTCAGCAAAGACATAAAGTCCCAGACGGCATAAATGTGGTATTGCATAAAAATCCTAAGGTCTTCGATGTCATCAATCGCTGCATATACTTTATGGTTGATGATGGCATTCCTTAGCGGCGCAATGGCCTGATTGATTCTTGCTGTCTGTTGGTTCATGTTTTCAAGATTTGAGTTCGCAAAAATACAAAAACGCTTTCCAATGGAAAAGAAATTGTGTGAGTGATTGTGTTGTCGGTATCCGGTATTTAATGTTCAGTTTTCAGTGCATGTCTCCTGACTTTGAGCAGCAGGCAAAACATTCCCAAAACGCAAGCCATGCCTAAAGTGTAGCGTTTCTATAGCGATGCGTATCCTAACTACTTCCCAATACAAAAATTAGCAAAAATATTCCCCAATAACTCATCATTCGTAACCTGCCCCGTAATCTCCCCAAAGTGGTACAAAGCCTCACGGATATCAATCGCCATAAGGTCTGACGAGAGGTTCATCTGCAATCCATAATTCACTTTCTGGATCTCTTCCAAAGCCTTCAGCAATGAATCATAATGCCGTGTATTGGTCACAATCGTTTCGTTATTCCGCAGCGCACCTGTGTTCACAAAAGAAAGCAACGTCTCTTTCAGTTGCTCCACGCCCGTACCCTCCTTAGCGGAAAGCATAATCACTGATAATTGAGAATTGAGAGTTGAGAATTGAGACTGTATAAATGATAATTGTTCGTTCGTCAGTTTATCTGCTTTGTTCCCAACTATTACCAAAGGCTTCAAAGGAAATTGGTTCCTAATCTTCTCAATCGCAGTTCTAAAGGTTGTCAGAAAGCTGTCAGCTGTCAACTGTGAGCTGTCAGCTAAAAACAAAACCACCTGTGCCTGCTCCATCTTCTCAAACGTCTTCCTGATCCCAATGCTTTCTACCACATCCTTCGTATCGCGTATCCCCGCCGTGTCAATAAACCGGAAGCCAATGCCGCCAATTACGAGTTCGTCCTCAATCGTGTCCCGTGTCGTTCCTGCAATATCGGACACAATCGCACGCTCCTCATTCAACAGTGCATTCAGTAACGTAGATTTCCCCACATTCGGCTCACCCACAATCGCCACGGGAATCCCGTTCTTGATCACATTGCCGGTTGCAAACGAATCAATCAGCCTTTTCAGTACGCGTTCAATCCGGTCCAATAGTTCCCGGAACTGCGCCCTGTCTGCAAACGCCACATCTTCCTCGGCAAAGTCGAGTTCGAGCTCAATCAGTGAAGCGAAATTCAGCAGCTCGTTACGCAACTGCGCAATTTCATTCGAGAACCCGCCACGCATCTGCTGCATCGCAACCTGGTGTGAGGCCTCGTTGTCGGAAGCAATCAGATCAGCCACCGCTTCGGCCTGTGATAAATCGAGTTTGCCATTCAGGAACGCGCGTAACGTAAACTCGCCCGCCTGTGCCATCCTGCAGCCTTTACGCAATAGCAATTGAATAATCTGTTGCTGTATATAGGTCGACCCATGACACGAAATCTCAACCGTATTTTCGCCGGTATACGAATTCGGCCCTTTGAATATGGAAAGCAGTACCTCGTCAATAACCTTATCGCCGTCAACGACATGCCCCAGGTGCAGCGTATGCGTTTTCTGCTTCAGCAGGTCTTTTTGCTTTATGGGCCTGAATACCGCAGCAGCCGTCGCAAGCGCATCAGCCCCCGAAATCCGTACCACCGCAATCGCACCCGCTCCCGAAGGCGTCGCCAAAGCCACTATGTTGTCCTGATAGGTCATTGTTTTTTTTGCAAAAGTAACTAATTAAGTAGCAGAGTTGCAAAGCAGCAAAGCAGCAAAGTTTTTTAAAAACCTGCGAAGCGCTTTTTGGGTTTATCACTCATAGCCAACTGCCACTGCCCACTGTGATTTTTCAGGGCGTGCCCCGTTGCGGAAACCATTCCCCCGATTCCTATCCCGACAACAACGGGTCGGGCTGTCCGCTGCAATCTTTTTTAGCGTTAGCCCGGGTGTATTTTATAACGCACGTATAGCCAAACGCTAAAAAAGGATTTCCGCTTCCATCCCTCACGCAACCACACGTTCCTTTCGCGCAAGCTGCTAAACTTTGCCACTCCCTCCTTGTTAAAATTTCCCAAATCCCGCCTGCCTTTCCCAATCCCTTTTTGTAACTTTAAAGAAACATAAAAGACCGCGTCATGAAAAAGATACTCTTTCCAACCGATTTCTCGGCCAGTGCCAACAATGCCTTTGTATACGCACTCCACCTCGCTGATGCCCTGAAGGCGGAAATCATTACGCTTCACGTGTACGAATACCCGATAATGGACAGCAATTACATAGAAGTGCCCCTATACCAGGCGGAAGTCTACGAAAGCCTTGAAATCAGCAACTTCGAGAATTATAAAAGCCATATCCCGGCACTGCGGAAGCTGACCGAAGCGCATAAAATGGAACACATCATGATCAGCAATGTACTGCTGGAGGGTGACCTGGTGCATAACGTGGAGCAGCTGGTGAAAGAGCAGCACATCGACTATGTTATTATGGGAACCCATGGTGCCTCGGGCTTCAATGAATACTTCTTCGGTACGGCCACAGCCGATGTCATGACAGGTACCACGGCTTTCGTTATTGCCATTCCTGAGGCATCACAGTATGAACCGATACGCAAAATTGGGTTTGCCACAACCTATAAGGAAGCAGACAAAGCCGCATTGCGTAAAGTCATTCCAATAGCCGACGCCTTCGGAGCGACGATTGAATGCCTGCATGTACAAAAGCCCGGAGAACAAACAGAACAAACCGTCATAGCCGACTGGAAGCTTGATTTCTCCAGCAACAACATCAGCTTCCACACGATTGAAAGCAATAGTGTTGAAGAAAGCATTATCGATTTTACAGAGGCTCACCGCATACAGCTTTTCGCGCTGCTGAACCACAAACACGGTTTCTGGGAAAGCCTCTTCCATACCAGCCTGACCAAGAAACTGGCTTTTCACCTGAAGGTGCCGTTGCTGGCACTTCATGATAAATAGAATATAGCTTCTCGATACGACCGATTCCGCAGGCTGCAACGGTCTACCCGAAGTGACGGAACACTTACACAATGTGGACAATATTCCTCAGTCGGGTAGGTTTCTGAAGCCTGCGGAGGAAACCGTATCGAAAACCATAAAAAACAACCCTTATGCCCATACAAACGACCAACCCTTACAACAACGAAGTCCTGAAGACTTTCGACCCTTTGACCGAAAGCGAACTGGAACAAAAACTGGCGAAAGCCCATGATGCTTATCTCTCATGGCGCAGCCAACCCCTTGCGACACGTACCGCCTTGTTGCATAAGGTATCCG
>CALRKC020000244.1:0-4778 GCA_943367895.1 Erythrobacter sanguineus
ATATAAAAAAACTACAAGCGTTCCATTGTAGTTTTTGATATGCGTTGCGGGCACGGTTACAATGCCACGTTTTCAAAACGTTGAAAGTACATCCGCGTCATCGGGAAATAAAGTCCGTGATTTGGTGGTACTCGCGGCATTTGGAAGTGGATTTATCCGGGAAGCGTTATTATCAGAAGGTCATGTCATGATTGCTCGATCGCCCTAGCCCGGATTGCAGCGGAAATCCTTTTTGTTCTTTCTTTAAGAACAAAAAGATTGCAGCGGAAAGCCGGATGAGCTCCTGAAAAAATAAAACAAAAACCCCGAACGTAAATTCGGGGTTCATTATTTGGGATGGATTGTAATTTAAAACAGTCCGCCGCCGCCCTGCTTGGTATTGTTGTCCCTGTACTTGCGCTGTAATGCCCTGTTTTTTCCGGCACCGAATGCATAGTTGAAATTCACGTAAACGGATTGACTTTCCCAGGTAAACTGTCCGAGCTGCGGGTAAGGGTTATCCCCTTCAAACGCAAAACGCATGGTGTTAAAGATATCGTTAAAACGCAAACTTAGGGAAGCTTTGTTCTTTAACATGCTGTAGCGCGCGCCGGCATCAATCTTGTACATTTCCTTACCATTGAACTGTATGCCGTTTACGCCGCCGCGGTAAAAACCAAAAAGCAGGAAGCTGAGCTTCTTGTTGGCCTTGAAATTGTTGTTCAGCCTGGCGTTGAAAGCATTGGCGGTGATTTCTGTAACCACGGATTCAAATTGATTGTTGTCCGGGTTGAAGATCGATACGATACCTTTTTGGGAAATGCTGGAGAAATCGATCGCCGGCTGCATGTCCCACCATTTGTTGATTTTATAGTTTGAAGACACTTCGAAACCGTAAGACTTGTTGTTGTCGAAGTTGTCAAATTTCATGATCTGGTTCTGCGTATTGTCCGGATCGGGGAGCAGGATCCTGCTGATCTCGTCGTTGATAACCCTGTAGAAAACGCCTGCAGAGATCGAACCTTTTTCGAGCATACGCGTGTAATTGACTTCGACAGAATTGGTGAACTGTGGATCCAGTTCGGGGTTACCGATAGATTTGAACCTGACGGTGCTGAATTCCCTGATTGGAGAGGTTTGCTCAAGGCTTGGCCTGTCTACACGACGGCTGTAGCTAAACTGGAAACTGTTCTTGTCACTTTGCTGGTACGTAAGGTAAGCTGAAGGATAGAGTGTAATATAGTCGTCTTCATACGCTTTGTTGCCATTGTTGATGGCCTCAACCTTGTAGCTTTCAAAACGTGCGCCAAGTTGGTAGCTGAATTTCCCCAATCTCTGGCCGAACGTGGCATAGGCCGAATAAATGTCTACGTCGTAAAGGAATTTGATGTAAGGGATTTCACCGGTCTGGTTGGTGAAGTAATCGTTGTCGGTCCTGATGTTCCTTGATTCTGCACCAAGTTCGAGCGTTGTTTTTTCTGTCAGCGGATTCACGTAGTCAATATTGACGGTGGAGTTTTTTCTCCTTTGCACCCTAAAGTCGTCGTAGTCGGCTGAGGGCGTGTTTCCGGAACGGTCAAATATCGCTGACTGCTCATCTTTTGACCAGTTGTGGTTGGCTTCAATATCTAAAGTGTGGCCTTCTTTTGGGAAGAGGTGTTTGTAGGCCAGGTTGTAGGTACTGTTGTCATTGTCGTTGCGGTAGTGATCGTCTGATGCGTAATTTAACGCCGGAGCTGAGCCGAACAAATTGTCGGTATGGATATAACCATCGCCTACGAGGATGTTCCTGTTTGTGTAAACCGAGATGGTGTTGCGATCGTTAAGATAGAAGTCCATCCCGATTTTGTAGATGTGGGACTTGTTGTCGTTTTTAATATCAAACAACTGGCTGGAGTTGTCGTCTTCCCTTTTAACAATACCGTCGTTAAACTGGTACCCGAAATTGTTACCATAAGTCCCGAAGAAGTTGACTTTTCCCCTGCGGTAGTTCATATCGACAGAGCTATTGGATTTTGGAGTTATTGCAAAAGTGGCTCCGGTGTTGATGCTGGCATTGAAGCCGTCATTTGCGTTTTTGTGGAGCACAATGTTGATGATACCGGACATTCCTTCAGGGTTGTACTTGGCACTTGGATTGGTGATGAGTTCAATTTTCTTGATTGAGGTGGAAGGGATTTGTTTCAACAATTGGGCAGGATCGATGTTTGTTGGCCTTCCATCTACAAGCACACGTACATTTTGATTGCCACGCAGTGAGATTTTGCCGTCCTGGTCGACATTGACGGAAGGGATGTTACTCATGATGTCGGAAGCAGTTGCGCCTGCGGTGGTAAGGTCGCGTCCAACATTGATTACTTTCCGGTCAATTTTTTGCTCTACGGTCGATCTTTCCTGGACAACGGTTACACCATCAAGTGTTGTACTTTCTTCCTCGAGACCGATTTTATTAAGATTTACCGATTTTTGGTTTGTTGAAAGCGCGATTTCGGTAACATAATTTTTGTAGCCGATGAACTGTATCTCTACGATGTATTTTTTCAATTCCAGATTTTTGATTTCAAAATTTCCGTTGTCATCCGTGATGCCACCGGTGGTGATTTGGTCATTAGCTTTGATGACAATTGTGGCATAGGGGATCGGAGTGCCGTTACTGCTGTCAGTGACTTTTCCCGAAACCGAGCCTTGGTTCTGTGCATTAGCCGAGAATATCCCGACAAAAAGAACAAGAAGAGCGATTTTTAATTTCATGGGTTTTGTTTTGATGATGTTTGTTTAAATCTGTGGGGTTAGTCATGAGCGCATGTATAATGTTACAGAAAAAATTAACTTTTGTTTAATTAGTAAAGCATAAAAAAAGGCTTCCGTAACGGGAAGCCTTTTAGTTATCAATTTGAATGACTATCGAACTAAGGAGAAGTGCGATTTGTACTCTTTTGGAGTATTGGTCACCGGATCTACATATTTCAGACTAAACCAGTAGTCTGTGGCAGGCAATGGTTGCCCGTTAAGATTTCCGTCCCAGCCTGGTCCGTCAGAAGTAATCTGGGTCACTAATTTTCCATAGCGGTCGAAAATCTGGATTTGTGATACAGAACCGGTAGGGATATTGGTGATGCCATTTAATTTCCAAACATCGTTGATGCCGTCACCGTTCGGTGTGAAATATGGCGGGCTGCTAACCAATTCAACAGAGAAAGGAGCCGGTGTAGCACCGCAACCATTAATATCGCTAACGACGATTTCGTGCACGCCACCCGGTACATTGGTAAAGACATTACCAGTCTGTGGTTCCTGTCCATCGAGTGAGTAAACAAAATTGGAAGTATCCGTTCCAATATATGGTGTAGCAACAACTGTGATGGTTTGACTGTCAGTAAACCAACCGGTTGTTTCTACGGATACGCTTGCAGGTCTTGCAGACTCTATAATGGTAGCAGTTATCACAGCAGATTCACACATAGCAACACCATTCGCACGGATTACAAGGTTATATGTTCCGGCTTCCGTTGTTTGCAGGTTTGGTGTTGTTGCGACAACCAGGCCATCTGTATCAGTCCATTCAAAACTATAAGAACCAGGACCGTTACCGCCAGGGTATCCACTTTCGATGTACGCAGGAGTAATTTCACCGGTATCAGGGTCAATACAAACGAGGCCACTCAAAGGACTGTCAATATGAGGTTGTGGCACTACATTGATAAGGATTTGTCCCTCACTATGACACCCAGTTGCATTTTGAACTCGTGTAAAGATTGGATTGAAAGCAGCATCAGGAGCAGGAGTTCCATCTGTCGTAATCTGATTAGTTTGCATTTCTGCATCTATCGCAGAAGCATAATAACTTACCGTATACTCTGTAGGGCTTTGTGATCCCAATACAGAAGCGGTGAAAGCGTCCAGGTCAATCATTGTTACAAAATCATCCGGATTTGCATCACTGTCACAAACCGTTGTAAGTGAAGGATCGTTCACTGGATTCGCTACAGCAGGAGACAATTTGGTAATCACGAATGACGTTTCGCTTGCACATCCTGAAGGACCGTTACCATAGACATAAACTGTTTGGGTAGATGTTATCGGCATACCCGGAGACATCATAGTTCCTGTTCCGTTAGGTCCTGTGTAATAATTAGCACCTGCAGCAGTAAGCGGAGGTAACGGATAAGTGTCAAAGCAACCCGTAAAGTCAGCTATCTCATCTACTTTGTAAATATGAATTTGCAGAATTTCCTGAGTGTCACAATTACCGTTTACAGCGTAAACGTATACCGTGGTATCAGTGGTGTAAGTAGTGCCTGAGGGTATTGAACCTGTTCCATTAGTACCACTGAAATAACCGGCACCCGGTGTGCTAAGTGCAGGAAGGGTGTACGAGTCGCATGCAAATACTTCTGCATACTCTGCAGGATTTAACACAGGAGTGTTTGTTATTGTCACGGTAAAGCTATCAGCGTCATTGCAATTAGCATTGGTTGCGCTTTCAGCATAAACATATACTGTTTGGCTTAAAGTTAGATCCGTATTGGTGATTAGGTCAGTATGTGCCAAATCATTGTAGTAGTTACCTACTGTCAGAGCAGGCAGCTGATAGTGATCGCATTCTGTTACAGATGTTACCGGAGCCAAGATCGGTGTAACTGAAATATTCACCGTTAACGTTACAGGTGTAACGTTTGTACAATTTCCATTAATCGCTCCGATTGTAATTACGTCGGAAGTATTGATAGTATCTCCCGGGAACACCTCTATTCCTGATGAAAGGTAATAATGGTTAATCGTCCCAACGTTAGTGGAGA
>CALRKC020000245.1:0-4729 GCA_943367895.1 Erythrobacter sanguineus
AGCCATGTCTCCACCGATCGCATCTGTGAACTGGTTTTGCATTTTAAAAAAGAAAGTCATCTTCCCGTTATCCTGTTCCCGGGAAATCCATCCCAGATTTCCGATAAGGCCGACGGTATTTTATTCCTGTCGTTACTGTCTGGCCGAAATCCCGATTTCCTGATTGGACACCACGTGGAAGCTGTACCTATATTAGCACGTACCAACCTTGAAATCATTCCGACCGCTTACCTCTTAATCGAAAGTGGCGGCGAAACCGCGGTGGCGCGTGTCAGTAAAACCAAACCTTTATCAATCGACGATGCCAACAACATAACCCATACTGCGCAAGCAGGGGAAATGTTAGGCCATAAGCTCATTTACCTCGAAGCCGGAAGCGGTGCCGAAAATGCCGTGCCTTTGGAAATCATTAAAAAGGTGTCTGAAAGCGTCGCAGTTCCATTAATCGTTGGCGGCGGTATCCGAAGCGGACAGGGTATACAAGCGGCCTTTGAAAATGGTGCTGATATGGTCGTCATCGGGACCGCTTTTGAAAACGACATCCACTTTTTTGACAAACTGCCATGACCGAATTTTTCCTTAATTACTACAAAACCATTCCTCACTGGCAAATCGCTGCAGAATTTGTTGCTTTTGTTTTGGGGATCTTTAGTGTCTGGTTTGCCAAAAAGGAGAATATATGGGTCTATCCCACAGGTCTTATTGCCACAATCATAACGGCCTATCTGCTTTACCTTGCAGGATATATCGGCGACATGTCTGTGAATATTTACTTTACTATCATGAGTTTTTATGGCTGGTACAACTGGGCAAAAAGCGGCGATAACAAACAAAACCTACCCATAACACGCACCAGCCGTAAAGAAAAATTAACAGGCATAGTGCTGTTTTTTATCACAATTTTTGTAGTTTACGCCCTCTATAAAATCTTCGGACAGCAAATCAATATGGACAATTACGTCGATATTTTCGCCTCCGGCCTGTTCTTCACCGGCATGTGGTACATGGCCAAAAAGAAAATAGAGAACTGGACACTCTGGATTATCGGTGACATTATTGTCACGCCGTTGTATGCCTACAGGGGACTCGGCATGTTGTCCTTACAATATTTAATTTTTACACTGCTGGCCATTTCGGCTTATTTAGAATGGAAGAGAATCTTAAGCAACAAGCAACAACAACAATAAGAATTGCACTGTTCGGACCTGAATCGACTGGAAAAACTACGCTTGCAAAACAACTTGCAGTGCATTTTAAGACGGTTTGGGCACCTGAATTTGCGAGGGATTACCTGCAGCAAAAATGGGATTCCGAACAGAAAGCCTGCGAGCCTGAAGACTTGCTGCCTATTGCTATAGGTCAGGTGAAAGCCGAAAATGAAGCATTGCTTACAGCAGACAAATACCTTTTCTGCGACACCAACCTTATGGTCACCAAAGTATTTTCGGAAATGTATTATAATTTCTGCGATCCTATTTTGGATAAGGCTGCACGCAAACACAAATATGATTTGTTTTTCCTGACAGATGTCGACGTCCCGTGGCAGAAAGACGATTTGCGCGATCGACCCGAAGACCGGAAAAATACTTTCGAGATCTTCCGCAACGCGCTGGTTGAAAACGAAAAGCCTTATATCATTTTATCGGGGAACAAGCAGATGCGATTGGAGTCAGCGATCGCCATTCTCAGAGATTTCGAGAAAGCGCGTGAAATGGGTTTTTCATCCCAGGATTTCGTAAAGATATACAAACAGGGCATCTCTCCTTTCACGATTGAAAACCACATTAATGTATTTACAAAAGGAATCGCCAAAACCATCCTGGACAGGGCTGCAACCAAGGACGATGGGATTCTTCGGCTCACCGATGAAGATTACAAAAAATATGCGGCGTACTTCGGGAAAATGCGCTCCAAATATAAGCTTAAGAAGTTCGTTCCCGCCTCGGGCGCAGCGAGCCGCATGTTCAAATTCCTGAACGAGTTCCTGAATGAGTTCAATATTGAGGAGGAAACGATAAACGCATATATCAACCGGAAGAATGCGACCGCATTGTCGGTATTCCTGGTCGGATTGGAGAAATTTCCTTTTTATGAGGAAATCAGCCTTTCGCTGCAGAAAAATTATTCCAACTTCCGGTCATTCAGTAAAGACCTCCGCGATTACTATTTTATCAAGGCCCTGCTCTCGTCAAAGCATTTTGATTTTGCCTCGAAACCAAAAGGGATTTTACCGTTCCATAAATACACCACCCATATTGCCACACCGGTACAGGAGCATTTAAACGAAAGTTGCCTGTATGCCTGCGACGGCAAAGTTGCCCATCTTCATTTTACAGTCTCGCCGGAACATCAGACTGCGTTTGAGGAAATCATCAACGAAATGAAAAGCAAAATTGAGGCTGAGCACGGAAATCAGATTAACGTTAACTTCTCTTATCAGGATAAAGCGACAGATACACTGGCCGTTGACCCGGATAATAAGCCATTTCGGGATGATAACGGGCAGTTGGTTTTCCGTCCCGGGGGACACGGCGCATTGATCCAGAATTTGAATTCACTGGATGCCGACATCGTTTTTATAAAAAATATTGACAATGTCATCCAAAATCACATTGAGGAAATTGCGCTCTACAAAAAAGCACTTGCGGGTGTCATGATTGAACTCCAGCGGCAAATACATGCCTATCTGGACAGTATAGAATCCGGAAGCATCAATGAAAAGGATATCCCTGAAATCATTGCCTTTGCCAGCCAAAAGCTCAATATCAACATCATTGAAGATTTCGGGAAGTATACATTAGAGAACAAACAGGAATACCTGAAGGAAATCCTTGACCGCCCGATCCGTGTCTGCGGGATGGTGAAAAACGAAGGTGAGCCGGGTGGGGGACCATTCTGGGTTTTGGATAAGAAAGGAAATGTTTCGCTGCAGATTGTCGAATCCTCACAAGTCGACCTGCAAAATCCGTCACAGCTGCAAATTCTTAATAGTGCGACACATTTCAACCCGGTGGATTTGGTTTGCGGACTTAAAAATCATAAAAAGAAAAAGTTTGACCTGCTGCGGTTCGTTGACAGGAACAGCGGATTTATAGTCGAAAAAACCAAAAACGGAAGGCCATTAAAGGCGTATGAACTCCCGGGACTCTGGAATGGCGCAATGGCGAATTGGATTACGGTTTTCGTACAAGTGCCTTTGGTGACCTTCAATCCCGTAAAGACCGTAAACGATTTACTCAAACCACCGCACCAACCACAATAATGGATGCAGAAAAAATCAGATCGGAGCTGCAATACAAGGCCGTCCGCAGCAGTGGCGCCGGAGGGCAGCATGTAAACAAAGTGTCATCAAAAGTGGTGTTGACGTTCGCTATTGCTGATTCTGAATCACTTTCTGAGGAAGAGAAAACCCTTGCCGTCCGAAACCTGGCACCCAGGCTGACAGCTGAAAACATCCTGATCCTGAACTGCGACGAAGACCGCAGCCAGCTCAAAAACAAGGAAATCGTAACCAAAAGATTCCTGGAAATCATTACAAAAGCCCTTATCGTACCTAAAAAACGCAAACCCACGCGTGTTCCGCGTTCGGTCATCGAAAAACGGATTAAGGAAAAGAGAAATCAGTCTGAGATCAAACAATCGAGGCAGAAACCGAAACTTTAATCATGAATTAAAAATTAGGAGTAATGGGCAATATTTTGAAATTCCTAACTCATAATTCCTAATTTAAAACTATATTTGCGCGTCTCAAAGGGGTGCTCTACCAAGGGCTGAGATTATACCCAATGAACCTGGGCGGGTAATGCCGCTAAGGGAAAAGTGACGATTCAGAGTGCACGCTGTCGTCACAGGATTCAATTTATTATTAACAAAGAATAATTACCCCTTTTATTCGTAACATTTTACGAATGAAAACTTTATTTTATTTTTTTTCAGGGCGTGCCCTCGTTGCGAAAACCCGACAACTCCCATTCAAGTCACTACTGCAACGAGGTCGGGCTTTACGCGGTGCACGGCACCTTGCTTCAATCCCTCACGCGGTTCCGTGTTCCATTGCCGTATTGCTTTTTTCGGGAACGATCTCCGCACAGGAAACATCTCAGGATTCGACCAAAACCAACCAACTCGACGAAGTGCTCGTTTCGGCAGTGCGGGTAACCTCAAAGACACCGGTAACTTTCAGTAATCTGGGTAAGGAGGAAATTAAATCCCGAAACCTGGGTCAGGACATTCCAATCCTGATGAACTTCCTGCCTTCCGTAGTCACCACTTCTGATGCCGGAAATGGTGTGGGTTACACGGGAATCCGGGTTCGTGGCAGCGATGCCACAAGGGTTAACGTTACGATCAACGGGATTCCTTACAACGATTCTGAAAGTCATGGGACTTTTTGGGTCAATATGCCCGATTTCGCCTCTTCGGTGGAGAGCCTGCAGCTGCAGCGAGGTGTGGGAACGTCTACAAATGGCGCCGGTGCTTTTGGCGCCAGCCTGAACCTGCTAACAGACAGTTTCGCCAATGAAGCCAATGGTGAAATCTCGAACTCCTTCGGAAGTTTTAATACAAGAAAGCACACCGTAAAATTCAGTTCCGGATTGCTTAATAAAGGCTTTGAACTTGCAGGAAGGCTTTCTGTAATCAATTCCGATGGTTACATCGATCGCGGTGCTTCCAATATGAAATCCTACTTCCTTCAGGGAACCTATGTGGGAAAAACAACCTTAATCAA
>CALRKC020000246.1:0-4705 GCA_943367895.1 Erythrobacter sanguineus
CTGTCTTGCTGATTAAATTTAATAAAATAATCACATAAGTAGGAATATGCTTTTGCAAGACTTACAGTGTCATTAGCTAATGTTGCATTTACAACTATTTTATCCGTAATACTTTTATATTCTTTGAGATGGGCAATGTTGAAGTATCTGTTCGCAACTTTAAAGTATAACACTCTATTAAGGGAATCATTTCTTTGAGATGATACAATTGAAAGTGCTTTTTCGGTAAAAATCCGTCGCTTTTTTATTGGAAGCGTATCGTTATTGGCTAAATCAAAAAAGGCATCCAGGCTGTCAACTCTGTTCGAACCGGATGCGTGATTACTATAGCCTTCTTTCTTGCAGGAGATTGCAAACAACCAAAATCCCAATAAAAGTATACGAGTGAATTTCAACTGCTGTGTAGGTTTAAGCCAAAAATAGGAAAACTATCCACATAAAAAAAGGCTACCTTTAAAAGATAGCCTTTGATTTATTTTTTTTGAAATAAGATTAGTCTTGTTTTTTTCCTCCACCGACTGGTGGTGTACCAGTTCCAGTCGTTGGCGGTGTTACAGTACCTGTTCCTCCTGTATTACCTTCTAACTGCGCAATTAAACAGCTGTTACCTTTTTCTTTTTTAGCCTCTTTACCGTTGAATGAAGTCAAACCTACTACCGATACTAACACAAGGACTGCAACTAAGATAATGTTTTTCATGATGTTGTTAATTTAATTTAGGGGATATTGTTATACTTTTTTTGTTTGTTTTATCATTTCGATGGGGTAAAACTACGAGGATTCCCACAAACAAGATTGCGTAAAACTACCTGAAATAGTAACTGTACACCATTCAGTGGTGGATGGTACTGTCCTGCGAGTGAATGGATTTGAGGATTTGTAGAATTTATTCTACAAACCGTTGTTTAGCGGCAGCAGGAACTCCAGGCTGGTTCCCTGCCCGGGTGCGGTATGAACGGTCATGGTTCCGCCAAGGTCTTCCGCCCGTTGCCGCATGTTCCTTAAGCCGAGTCCTTTACGGGCCAGTTTCGGGTCGAAGCCAATACCGTCATCCTGAACTGACATCCAGAGCACGGAATCCCGAAGGCTGATGTCCACAGTGACTTTGCCGGCCTTTGCATATTTAACGATATTCTGTAAGGCTTCCTGCAGGATGCGGTACAACTGGACTTTCGTATCAACCGGCACCGATTGCCAGTCGATGGAAGTGTCTGCCTGCAACACGAACCGGATGCCCGAATGCTGTTCCAGGCCTGTAAAGATGGTATGGATCACTTCGGTGAAGTCGGCGTTGTCGGTTAGCGGACTGTCCAGGTCATAGGCAATGCTGCGGATTTCCTGTTCGACTTCGCGGATCTTGTCGATATGCGGCAGGCATTCGCGGATGGTCTCCGGGTCCTGTTTGCGGCCCAGTGGGAAGAGGTTCATCCGGATGGCGGTCAGCTGTCCCATGACACCGTCGTGCAGCTCGCGGGCGATCCGCTTTTTTTCAAGCTGCCGGCCCTCGTCGCGTTGCTGCTGCTGGCTGATCATCAGGCGATAAATTTCCTCATTGGCGGCCTGCTGTTCCCTGAGCAGGCGCAGCTCGCGGTTTTTGGCCGCCTGCGAACGGATCACGAAAACGAAGACGCCAATCAGGATAATGCCCAACGCAATATAGATCAAGGTTCTGCGCTGTTCGACCAGGTTGGTTTTTTCAATTACTAACTCGTCTGTTTCGTATTCTATACGGGCGAATTTGTTTCGGGTTTGGCGTTCGATGACATTGAGGGAGTCGGAAATTTTGTAATATTCGGCGGAGTATTTTCTGGCTTTTTTAGAGTCTACATCAGAAAGCTGTCGCAGGACTGCCAATAAATCCCTTGTCAACTTATTCTCGACCGCCAAACTATATGCTTCTTCCGCCATCGTAATGGCTTTAAGATTGTCATTCTGTGACGCATAAAATTCTGACAAATGAATTTTGCTTATAATTATTCCCGAAATTAGATTTGAATCTTGCCGCATTTTTAGAGCTTTATAGAATAAATCAGGTATTTCGCTAAAGTCTCTAAGTTTTAAATTGGTATGTCCTAAATTGTCATTTAGCATTGCGTAAAGATCGGGACGATCTTTAATAAGATTTTTTTCTATTAAGCCTTTTAAAAACTGTTCTTTGGCTTGACTATAGTTCTTTTGGGTCGAATACATAGAACCCAAATTATTTATCGTAACGGCCCTATATTGATAATTAGACGGAATCGATTTATCGTTTGCGAGTTCAATAGCTTTATCATAATATTGTTTGGATAAATCAAAGTCCTCCAGTTTTCCGTATACTATCCCTAATAAATTATTTGCCTCGTATTCCATTTGAATATCGTTATAATTTTTCAATATTCTGAGCATTTGGATTGCAGTTTTTTCACAACCTAAAAAATCGCTGTAATTATGTTGGAGAACGGCTTTATTTAATAGTGTTTGGACGAGGTTTACTTTGTCGTCAAGAATCAAATATAATTTTTCTGCCTCATAATTGTAATGATACATACTATCCGGCTGGTTGACTTTTTGGAAATAATCAAACGTATAAGAATAAGCTTTAGCCAAACTAACTGTATCATATGCAGTCTTTGAATTCCTGATAATCAAATTGGTAATGTCCCTATACTCTTCAAGCAGCCCTATATTGTAATATCGGCCGGCCACCAAAAAATAGTTTTGGCGATTCGCCAAATCATTGGGCTGTTTGGAAACGATTCGCAGTGCCTTTTCATTATAGTATCTTCTTGTAGCAAAGGGAACAGAATCATTGTTGGCAATTTCGAAATAATTCGCCAAGACATCCGGTGTGTTCTTACGAGTAGTCAATTGCTCATTCTTTTTACTGCAACTGAACATTAAAAACATTGATAAAACAATCAGGTACCTGTGTCCCATTAAAAAAAGCCTTTCTCCAAAAATAGCAAAAGTATCAGCACAAAAAATGGTTGCAGAAACAACTGTCGATTTTATGTTACGTCAATTATGGCTTTTAATCACCGCGTGAATTTAGCTTATCGGCAGTAGTTCCGGTATTCGGACGTACCCAAAGCGCTTAAAAAAACATCCCAATGCTAACACCCCATCACACCTATATCCCCCACTATCCTACAAACCGTTGTTTAGCGGCAGCAGGAATTCCAGGCTGGTTCCCTGTCCGGGTGCAGTATGAACGGTCATCGCGCCGCCAGAGCCGGTAATACGCGAATGCATGTTCAGCATGCCGATGCCTTTCTTCTTTTTGGTGTAATTGAAGCCAACCCCGTCATCGGTCACGGTCAGGGTAATGCCGCCCTCCTGTTGCGTAAAGCCTACAGTGACGTTTTGGGCCTGGGCATGCTTGTTGACATTCTGGAACGCCTCCTGCAGGATGCGGTAGAGGTTGATTTTCGCGAGGCTGTCTACGGCAGCCCAGTCGATTTTTTCGTCCATCGCGATCGCAATCGCCGCCTTACATACGGTACGCTGGGTTGCGATGAAATTCAGCACCATCTGTACAAAGTTGTTCGCGACTGCCTGCTTCTCCGAGTTCAGGTCATGGGATATTTCGCGCAGCTCCTGCTCGAGCGTCTTGAGCTCATCTATATAGGTAACGCGTTCCACATGGGCTTCCCTGCCGTCCTTATCGTTCAGCAGCCCGAGGTGCATCCGCGTCCCAAACAGCTTGCCCAGTACCCCGTCATGGATTTCCTGTGCGATACGCTTCTTCTCGGCCTGCCGCGTTTCCTCGACCTGCTCCTGCTGGCTGATCATCAGGCGGTAGATTTCCTCATTCGCAGCCTGCTGTTCCTGTACGAGGCGCAGCTCGCGGTTTTTCGCGGCCTGAGTACGGATCACAAAAATGAAGGCTCCGATCAGGATGATACCAAGGACGATATAGGTTAGGGTCTTGCGCTGTTCGACGAGGTTGGCTTTCTCGGTGACGAGTTGGTCGGTTTCGTATTCGATTCTGGCGAACTTATTCTTAACGTTCCTCTCAGCTAATTGAAGACTGTCATTAATATGATAATATTCTTTTGAGTACCGTAAAGCATTTTGAGGCTCAACGTTTGACAATTGCTGTAATACAGAAAGTACATCTCTTTGCTCATTATTGAGTTTTGCTAAGGCATAAGCTTCGCGCGCATAATTTACAGCGCGTACCTTATCGTTTTTGTAAGCATAAAATTCTGAAAGGTGAATTTTGCTTAAGATTATACCGGGAGTATATTCTAAACTGTCTTTTATTTTTAGTGCTTTATGAAACATCTCCTGTACACCTGCGTATTGTTTACTTTTGAATTTTGAATGGGCAAGATTATCTAATAAGGTTGCATAAATCTTAGGTTTATCAATAGATAAGTTTTTCTCCGCCAATCCTTTTTGGAATTCCATAATGGCCTGATTATACTTATTTTGATTTTTATACAGTAAACCCAGATTATTCAGCGTGATGGCTTTTAGGTGGTATTCAGATGGGATAGATGAATTTTGCACAATTTCAATCGCTTTCTCGTAATAATCTTTTGACAACTTGTACTCTGCCAGCTCACCATAAATAAGCCCCAAAAGGTTATTCGCTTCATAAATCATTTCAATATTGTCTGTGATTTTTAAATTTTTCAAGGCTTCGAACACAGTTCTTTCGCAGCCTAAAAAGTCACTTTCATTATGTTGCAGTATAGCTTTATTCAATAGGTTAATC
>CALRKC020000247.1:0-4705 GCA_943367895.1 Erythrobacter sanguineus
TATCGTCTCATTTGGAACATCCCGAACAATGTAAAAAATTTACTGCCTAGGTGCTTAACTAGTTATGATTGTTGTAAAACTTATAGGAGGTCTTGGAAATCAAATGTTTCAGTATGCTGCCGCAAAGGCGTTGGCTTTGAGTCAAAATAAGAAACTGCAAATCGATAAGTCAGCCTTTGAAAACTATAAAGTCCACCAATACGGACTCCACCATTTTAATATAGAAGCATTTTTTTTTTCATCGGAAAGTCGTTTCGTTAAACGGTTAAGGGCTATTTTTTTTAATAATCTTGATTATCAGGAAAAGGACTTTGGGTATAACGATGAGTTTTTTGGATTGCATGGTGATTGGATTTTTTTGACAGGGTATTTTCAGTCAGAAAAGTACTTCAAACAGTACGAAAAGGAAATACGTGCCGATTTTATTATTACCTCGCCATTAAAGAAGAGTACTTCTGATATGGTTTTACAAATGCAGGGAACCAACGCAGTATCAATCCATTTCAGGCGTGGAGACTACGTGGGTAACGCTTTGCATGACACGAAAAATGAAGCATACTACCATAGCGCGGTGGCACTGATGGAATCAAAGGTTGAAAATCCGGTTTTTTATGTTTTTTCAGATGATATCCTTTGGGCAAAACAGAACTTCACCGCAAAATCAAAAATTGTTTTTGTTGATTTCAATGATGCTTTAAGTAACTTTGAAGATATTATGCTAATGTCAAATTGCAAACATAATATCATTACAAACAGCAGTTTTAGCTGGTGGGGCGCATGGCTAAACAATAATCAGGATAAAATTGTTATTGCACCGCGCATTTGGTTTAATGATTTGAGTATCAATGTTAACGATTTAGTTCCGGAAAATTGGATCAAGCTTTAAGAGATAGCAGGCGTAAAGTTGCTTTAACAAAAAGTAAGGAGATACATTAGACTTAGTTTGTCCAAATATAAATATCAAAAAATGAATAATCCGGTAATCTCTGTCATCCTTCCGGTCTATAATTGTGAAAAGTATATCACTGAAGCATTGAACAGCATCCTGAATCAGACATTCACCGATTTTGAAATTTTTGTTATTGACGATGCCTCGACAGATAAAACTGCCGAAATTGTTTCTGGATTTAACGACGTAAGGATAAAATTCATAGTAAAACCAAAAAATACCGGCTATACCGATAGCCTGAACATGGGACTGAAGCTGGCAAAGGGAAAATATATAGCCAGAATGGATGGTGATGATATTTCGTTGCCTGAAAGATTTGAAACCCAATACCGGCTGATGGAGTTACATCCTGAAATAATTGTATGCGGGACATGGCTTGAAATCATTGAGACCGGGAAAACTATACGAAACCCGGAACACCATGAACAGATTTTGTTGCAACTGTTGTTGAAAAATCCTGTGGGACATCCGTCAGTTTTTATCAGGAATGAAGCGATGCGTCTGTTTGAATATGACAAGTTAAAGGAACCGGCTGAGGATTATGATCTTTGGACCAGAATGATTTGGAGCGGTGCTTTTTACAATATTCAAAAGCCTTTGCTCTTATACAGGCAGCATGAATTCCAGGTTTCTCATACAAAAAGCAGCAGACAACTGCTTCATTTTAATGAATCACGGCTTAAACTTTTCAAACGCCTTGATTTTGAGTCTTCCATGTTTCCGGATGAATTGCTGATGAAGATTTTACAACAGGATTTTATTTTATCCCGAAAAGAATTTAATCTGATGCTGAAGTGGTTCACGGAAATTAAGAAATTAAATAAAATAAAACGGATTTACAGCGTAGATGACTTTAACGCTATAGCAGTACACATTGAACGTTCTTTTCTCAGCGGTTTTTTCCTGGCTAATAAGTTCAAACGAAATAACATCATATTATTTTTTGATTTATCCCCATCATTTATGTACTTTATCATCAAAGTATACACAAAATATTTTAATCGTACGGTTAAGCGTAAATTTAAAATTTCTGATTAAATACAAAATGATCGAAAAGCCATTAATTTCAGTTATAGTGCCGTGTTACAACCAGGCGGACTTTCTTGACGAAGCGCTCCGGTCGGTGGCTAATCAAACTTTCCATGGATGGGAATGTATCATTGTCAATGATGGCAGCGCAGACGATACAGCAAAAATTGCTTTGGAATGGGTGAAATCCGATACAAGGTTTAAGTACTTTTATAAACAAAACGGCGGGTTAAGCAGTGCCAGGAACTATGGGCTTGATCAGGCCAAAGGAACCTACATACAATTCCTGGATTCGGATGATTTTCTGGATCCGAAAAAAATGGAATTGTCACTGGAACAGATTCACGATAGCGGAAATGAGACCCTCGTTGCGATTTCTGATTTCAGGATGTTCAGGATAACCCCGGCAGATTCCATTCCGCCTTACTGTAAACTGGATGAGTCCTTGTTTACATTCGAAAACATACTCCACTATTGGGATGATTTCTTCTCTATACCAATCCATTGCGGATTTTTCCCTGCGCTGTTGTTTGCCAATTACCGGTTTAATGAAAATCTTCGGGCAAAGGAAGATTGGGTAATGTGGGCAAATATATTCAGGAATGGTGCTAAAGGTAGTTTTATCGACAAACCACTTGCTTTTTACAGGATAAATCCGTCCGGAATGACCATGAGTACAACAATGGAAAAGGATTTTATGTCCGCGTATGACGACCTGCTCACAATCCTCGATGAAACGGAACAGCGCAGGTTTTCCAGGATGCTCATCAATCGATATTATTTTAAGAATCACTATTTCAAATCGTTAGTGCACAAAACCACTACATCTAACAGCTTCCGGACCATGCAGAAGATGAAAAAGATTTTACGCCGGACAGGAACGTTTTCAATAATACGCCGGATTTTGATAGGTAATAAACGCCAAACTTAATTTATGCTGGCCATTATCATTCCATATTACAAGATGGTGTATTTTGAAAAAACGCTCAAAGCATTGGCTGCGCAAACGGACCAACGTTTTCATGTTTATATAGGGGATGATGCCAGTCCCGACGATCCAAACGCATTGCTTGAAAAGTTTACAGAAAGTTTCCCAATGACCTATCATAGGTTTGAAAACAACCTAGGTGGGATTTCCCTGACAGGACAATGGGAACGCTGCCTTGCATTAGCAGGGAATGAGGAATGGGTCACTTTTTTGGGCGATGATGATATTCTACAGGATAATTTTGTAGCAGCTTTTTACGCCCACTTAGATAATATTGTGGAAAAAAAATGCCATGTTGTACGGTACGCTTCGGTAGTGATTGACCAGCATGATGTGCCATTTACCAAAATTTATACGCATCCCGAATTAGAGCTTCCAAGTGATTTCCTGATTAGAAGGATACAGGGTAAAACGAGGAGTTCGATGAGCGAATATATTTTTAGCAAACAAGCTGTTGAACGTATAAAGTTCAAAAATCTCCCGCTTGCCTGGTACGCGGATGTACTGGGAGTATATGAGTTTTCCTGCGGCACGTGCATTTATTCCATTAACGATTCTGTGGTGCAATTTAGATACAGCGGAGAAAATATTTCTTCGCGGACTGACAACCATAAACTGAAAAACGAAGGAAGCTTTGCATTTTACTATCATATGCTGAAACATCACAAAAATGATTTTGACGTATCACAACGCGATATCATTTTAAACCGTCTCGAAAAAACTTTCCTTGATAACAAAAGGAATGCATATTTTTGGTCTCGTTTCACTATTTTATATTGGTCGGATTTATATTTTAAAAGGTACTTCCTTTTCCTGTTGAAAGTATTCAGGTCAACCTTAAAATAATAGAGTATGAAATTTTTAATTATCGAGCAGGACCTTAAGGTTTCCGGAACAAGTCAGGGTGTGATATCAAGATCTTTTCTGGCAAAACTGCGTATGTCGTATCCTGATGCCGTGATTGATGTCTTATATCTGAAATCTGCCCCGGGTGACGATCAGCTCCACTTACTGCCTGTAGATCATATTGAAACGCATGTGCTGGACCTGAGAATCCCTTTTTTGACGAAACTGGTCAACAGGTTTTACTGGCGGATTGCCCATGTTTCCCTTAATGAACGGTACATACATAAAGTGTATGCCTCATACATAAGAAAAGCCGATTACAATAAGTACGACCATATCATGATCAGAAGCGCAGGACTGGAGCATGAGATAATCCTGGCTTGCAAAGACCTCCCATTGCTGAAGAAATCAATCGTCAATTTTCATGATCCATACCCGGTATTCTGGTATTCCGGAACAAAAACCACGCTTACGAATATCGAACTTTTCAGGATGAAGCAAATGTATAAGGTGGTGTGCCAGGCAAAAACCTGCTCAAGTTCCGCTTTTTATATGGCACAGGACCTGCAGAATTTATACGGGTCTCAAAAGAAGTTTTATACGTTACCACATCAGTTCAGTGAGAAAGTTTTTGATTTTACCGAAAACAGCCACGTATTGCCTAAAAATAAAAAAATTAGCATCGCCTATCACGGTGCAATCCAGTTTGGCCGTAATGCAGACAACCTTCTCGACGCATATTGTGAGCTCCTGGACGAGAGTACGCTGTACAGGGAAAACTCTGAATTCAGATTAAGGATTAAAGGACCGGACAACAGGCGGCTTTCAGAAAAATATCGTCACGTATCCAACATACAGGTACTGGACTGCCTGAATTTTTCGAACTCCTCAAA
>CALRKC020000248.1:0-4699 GCA_943367895.1 Erythrobacter sanguineus
GATAATGTTTTTCCACTGTATAAAAGAACCTTCACCGAAATCATCGACCTCATACAAACTCCCCGTCATATTCAGGCTGGTGTATTCGTGCAGTACAAACCCGAAAATCCAGGCAAATAATATGGCACTGAAGAACGATGGTATGCTCATACCCAGTGTACTGAACAACGCAATCAGCCTGTCCAGCAGCGTGTCTTTATAAATGGCTGAAAAAATCCCGAGCAGTATCCCGAAGACAATGGCGATAACAATGGCTGCCACAGCCAGCAGAAAAGTATTGGGGAGGGTATTGCCGATAATTTCAGAGACCTTCTTGCCGCTTTTCTGGAAACTTTCCCTGAGGTAAGGCGTCTTGATCACTACCGCACTGTTTCCGACTGAAAACAGCTGCGCCGCATTGTATTTTCCTTCACTTAGAAAAGTATAGTCGTCCGCATTTTTACTGTGGAAGGAAACCGGGGAAAGATCATTCAGATAATACAGATACTGCACCGAAACGGGCTGATCGAATCCGTACTTTTTCCTGATGATCGCCAACTGCTCAGAATTTTCATTCTGGTCGAGCATCATCCGTGCAGGGTCGCCCGGAAGGATGGTAAACAGGAAAAATATCACCGTCACCACCCCGAAAAGTGTCAGCAGTGCATAACCGGCCTTATTAAGAAAATATCGGATCATCAGATGCGGTTATGCCTTTTTTTTATTGTTTTTGAAGTTCGGAAAACGGCTTGTTAACAAGACTTTCCATTTCTTCGGGATTGAATTTATTATCTGAGATTCCCCAGTAATATTTATAGGTATTGCCATTCCACAGGTACTTGACACCCGGAGTATCTTTCCCGGTGCCGAGGACATTCCAAAACGGAATCACACCAATGATTTTATACGGATATTCAGCTCCGGCATATTTAAAGAACTCCGGAATCAGATAAGCTTCCTCATCCATAAAGATAATACGCACCGCCGGGAAATTCTTGTCCTTCTTACGAAGTTCGGTAATTTCTTTAGCAGCATCACGACAATGATCACAACCGGGTACTAAGAAACAAAGCAGTTTTTTGCCTTTATCAATATCTGCAAAATAGGATTTGTAACCGGATTTGTAGGGTTTGGGCTCAGTCTGTACTTTTGGCGCTTCAGGTGCTTTTACGGTATCTTTGGCTTTCTCCACTACAACAGGTACTTCAATCGCATCAATGGCTTCCGGTAAAGCCGTAGTGTCAGCCACAGTTTCAATGTCAGGTGAAGCAGCAGGAAGTTCAGCCGCTTTTGGCTGTATCGGTGCCAGCATGAAAATGCCCAATATCGACGCGAATAACACTGTCGTCAAAACCCAGAAATTTCCGTTAAGCTGGTTCTTGGGCAGGATGACATACAGCCAGGCCAGCATTCCGACCGCCACAACATTCTTGATAATCGCCTCAATGGGTGTCATGGGCAGCAATTCGCCGAAGCAGCCGCAATTCCCGGAATTTCCACCACTTAAAAACGTAACGTACGTAAGGTGTCCGATGAACACCACCAAAAGCAATGTGGTGATTGGGATAACAAATTTTCTGAGGTAATTTTGCTGCAACAATAAGAATCCCAGGGCGAGTTCAATACCGATCAATATCCTTGAAAAATAAGGGGCAAATCCCTCTGAAAATCCCATCGGATAAAGCTGTTTCACTTCAAAAGTTGAAATCGCGAAATAAGGTGAATCGAGTAATTCTCCCTTGGAAAGTTTGGCTACTGCCGAAAGTATAAAAAGAAAAGCGATAATAACGCGCAGCGTCCAGGCAATGTAATTCTTTGTCGTTGTGGTCATATTTTAAAATTTTTCCAAAAATAGGCTATCCAATATTCAGGGCTTGTTAATGAGTTGTTATTTATGAAAATCCATCAGAATCAACGCAAAAACAGCATAATTGATCATGTCCTGGTAATTCGCGTCTATCCCCTCCGATACCAGTGTTTTTCCCTTGTTGTCTTCGATCTGTTTGACGCGTAAGAGTTTCTGCAAAATCAAATCAGTGAGTGAACTTACACGCATGTCGCGCCATGCCTCTCCATAATCGTGATTTTTGGCTTCCATTAATTCTTTGGTAATGCCAATTTTCTGATCGTACAACGCAGTGGCTTGTTCCACATCAAGATCAGGTTGGTCTGCAACGCCCAGTTCCAGCTGTATTAATGCCATTAAAGAATAATTGATAATCCCGATAAACTCCCCGGCCTCACCCTCATCCACTTTGCGAACCTCATTTTCCTGCAGGCTGCGGATTCGCTGCGCTTTGATAAAAATCTGATCCGTGAGTGACGGGAGCCTTAAAATGCGCCAGGCACTCCCATAATCCTTCATTTTGTTGATGTAAAGCTGACGGCAGATCGCAATCACCTTGTCATATTCCTGAAGCGTATTAACCATTTCGGTGTATCTTTGTTTTGTAATTTTTCCAAAAGTATGGAAATAAGATTGAAGTACAAAGCCGGAAAGGCACTGAAAACCGAATCCCATGACGATTAACTGCAACGGAAACCTGATTGATCTGACTGCCCCCAAAGTGATGGGAATCCTGAACATTACGCCCGATTCTTTTTTCGATGGCGGGCAATATGGTTCTGAAAAGGCTTTGTTGGCACAAACAGAAAAAATGCTGTCCGAAGGTGCCGATTTTATTGATATTGGCGGGTACTCGAGTAAGCCGGGAGCCGATTTCGTCACAGAATCCGATGAACTAACGCGTGTTATTCCTGCGATTAGATCGATTTTAAGGCATTTCCCGGAAACGGTTATCTCTGTAGATACCTTTCGCAGTAAGGTTGCAGAAGCCGCAATTGAAAGCGGTGCAGCGCTCATCAATGACATATCAGCCGGAAACCTTGATCCGGAAATGATGCAAACCGTCGCTGCACTCAAAGTCCCTTACATCATGATGCACATGAAGGGGAATCCCAAAACCATGCAGCAACTGGCACAATATGAAAACATCGTCAAAGAAATGCTGTTTTACTTTTCCGAAAAAGTGGCCAAGGCGAGAAGTTACGGCATCAGTGATTTGATCATTGACCCCGGATTCGGCTTTGCGAAAACACTGGAACAAAATTACGAAGTACTCCAAAAATCGGAGCTGCTCCAAATGTTACAACTGCCCGTACTAATCGGGATTTCCAGAAAGTCCATGATTTATAAAAGTTTAGATATCAGCAGTAAAGAATCCCTTAACGGAACTACAGTTTTAAATACGATTGCCTTGACGAAAGGTGCCAAAATACTCAGGGTACACGATGTAAAGGAAGCGGTGGAATGTGTGAAACTCTTTCAATTGACAATTAACAATGGATAATGGATAATTCGCCGCGTGTTCCAATCAATTGTCAATTATCCATTGTCAATTATGATGATAAGGCTCGTTCCGCAAAATCGTAAAGCCCCGATACAATTGCTCTATAAAAAACAGCCTGACCATCTGGTGCGAGAACGTCATCGCTGAGAGCGAGATCTTTCCGCTGGCTTTGGCATAAACGGCTTCGGAAAATCCGTATGGCCCGCCAATAACGAAAACCAAAGTCTTCACGCCCGAATTCATTTTCTTCTGCAATTCGTCTGAAAAGCCTACGCTCGAAACCCCCCTGCCGTTTTCGTCGAGTAAAATCAGCTGGTCTGCGGGTGAGATTTTGGAAAGAATCAACTCCCCTTCCCGTTCCTTCTGCTGACTTTCCGAAAGATTTTTAACGTTTTTAATGTCGGGAATAATTTCCAAATCAAATTTGATGTAAAATGACAGCCGTTTGGTGTATTCGTCAATGAGCGACTGCAGATTTTTATTGTCCGTTTTTCCGATGGCAAGCAACCTGATGTTCATTCCGTAAAAAATTGGTACTGCAAAGGTGCAAAGTTATTTAGTATTTTTGGCGAAAATTATTCCGATGCCCGATTTTACAGACCAGCTTGGCAACGCCTTCACCTTTGAGAATACACCCATGCGTATCGTATCGCTGGTGCCGTCACAGACAGAACTGCTTTATGATCTTGGACTTGAAGCGCAAATCGTCGGGATTACGAAATTCTGTGTGCATCCGTTTCACCTTAAATCAACAAAGAAAGTTGTTGGCGGCACGAAGAAAGTACATGTCGAGAAAATCCGCCTTCTGGCACCGGACATCATCATCTGCAACAAAGAAGAGAACACTTTGGAAATTGTGGAATCGCTCCGTCATATTGCGCCGGTCTGGGTCACCAATATCATTACCGTTGAAGACAGCCTGGAGATGATATCGCAGTTCGGAGTCCTTTTCAACCGGCGTACCGAAGCCCGGAAATGGATTGATAAGATTCGGTTTGCGCAACAGGATTTTGCCCACTTCATTCAAGATGCACCGATACAAAAAGCAGCCTATTTTATTTGGAAAAATCCGTGGATGACAGCAGGTTCTGATAATTTTATTAATGAGATGCTTAAGCTAAACCATTTTTCAAATATCTACGAGAGCAAAGGGCGTTATCCTGAAGTGATCATCCAGAAAATGCGTATACAGGGCGATCCGGAAATCGTATTCCTGTCATCGGAACCATATCCTTTCAACGAGCAGGATGCTTTTGAAGTAGGTCGTTTTACGCACCATGCCAAGGTCATATTCGTCGATGGGGAAATGTTCTCCTGGTACGGCACGCGTCTGGTGAAGGCGTTCGCTTATTTCAAACAATTGCACCAAC
>CALRKC020000249.1:0-4697 GCA_943367895.1 Erythrobacter sanguineus
CATTCGTTACGACAAAAGCCAGAATTTTGACGGTTTTGTTTCTCCAAGGATTGCTTTTGTATATTCTGCCGGTGCTGATAAAAAGCACAATTTTCGCGTGTCTTACCAGACAGGTTTCCGTAATCCTACCACGCAGGATCAGTATATCGGTCTTGATTTAGGTCCGTTTGCATTGATTGGTTCTGCACCTGATAACCTGAGCAGATTTGTTGAGACCAGGAATGTAAGTCAGGCTGGTCAGGGATTGGGCGTTCCTGCGCAGGTTACGCTGTCAGGAGTTGAGGCTTATAACAATTCTTTTACATTGGAATCAGTTCAGGCGTTCAGCGCGGCATTGGCTGCAAATGGAGGTGATGTTCCCACTGCTGCCGCTAATCTTCGTGTAGCCGACATCGGTTTGGTAAAACCTGAAAGAGTTCAGGCTTTTGAATTGGGATACCGGTCTGTAGTGAAAAATGATCTCTCTGTCGATATCAGTACTTACTATAATATTTACAATGATTTCTTAAGCCAATCCCGGGTAATTACCCCTTATTATGGAGATGTAAATTTATTTGACGTGACAAATCCTGCAACATACACGCCGCTCGCCGCAATTTCGAACGGCGATAGAAGGGTTTACCAGATTTATACGAACTCTAAGGCGCAGGTAACTTCACTCGGCTTTGGAATCGGGGTTTCCAAAAAAGTATATAAGGATTTTGAAATGGGCGTGAATTACAATTATGCACAATTCGATTTCGACCAGGCGGAAGATCCAAGCTTCATTCCGGGATTCAACACGCCTAAACATAGGATCAAGGGTTCTTTCGGTAATTCAAAATTGTTTAAGAATTTCGGATTTAATATGAATGTAAGATACAATACCGAATACCTTTGGCAGTCTTCGTTCGCTGACGGTATGGTGCCTGAGAACACGGTATTCGATGCGCAGTTGAACTATGGCATACCTTCACTTAAAACGGTTTTGAAAATCGGTGCTACAAACCTTTTCGGAAAAGATTATATTCAGGTAATCGGTGCTGGTGCCATCGGTCAGCAGTGGTTTGCGTCATTGACAATCAATCCATAACAATTCAATCATAAAATTTGCAATCATGATAAAAAATTTCAAATGGCTGTTTTTACTTTCTCTGAGTATTACGGCATGCAGCAGTGACGACGACAAAGGGGATGAGGCAATCGTAATTACTTCCGGTTCCGCCGATTTCTCAAATTATGTAGCGCTGGGTGACTCGTTCGCTGCAGGTTACAGTGACAACGCCTTGTTTAAGGCGGGTCAGGAGAATTCTTACCCAAACATCCTGTCCCAGCAATTCGCATTGGCCGGTGGCGGTACTTTTACGACACCGTTTATGGCAGACGATCTGGGCGGATTTTCAATGGGAGGCACGCAGATCCCACAATTTCCTACGCGACTTTATTTTAATGCAGCTACCAGTACGCCAATGAACGTTGCGGGTATTTCTGCTACTGCGATTACCGATCGTGTTACGGGACCGATTAACAATCTGGGTGTTCCGGGGGCGAAAAGTTTCCACTTGCTGGCTCCGGGTTACGGCGCGGCGAATCCTTATTTTGGCAGATTTGCCTCGGCAGCCGATGCTTCTGTACTGGGTGATGCGGTGGCACAATCGCCTACCTTCTTCTCGTTATGGATTGGTGGAAATGATGTACTCGCATATGCTACATCCGGCGGAAGTGGCGTGAACCAGACAGGTAACCTGAACCCGGCAACTTACGGAAACTCGGATATTACAGATCCGAATGTATTCGCTGCCGCGTATTCGCAGTTGGTTACTTCGCTTACGGCAAACGGTGCTAAAGGCGTAGTGGCAAACCTGCCTTACATCAATGCGCTACCTTTCTTTACTACGGTTCCTTACAATCCTATTCCGCTTGACGCCAATACGGCTGCATTGCTTAACGGCGCAAATGGTTTCGGCCAGTACAATGCGGGAATCCAATATGTAAAATCGTTAGGACTTATCAATCAGGCAGAGGCAGACAGAAGAACTATTTCTTTCCAGGCCGGTGCCGGAAATGCGGTCGTAATGGTCGACAGCTATCTGACGAACCTTACTGCATTGGGAATTCCTTCTTACAGGCAGGCAACGGCTGAGGATTTTATTGTACTTCCCGCTCGTGCTTTTATTGGTACTCAGGTAAATGGAAACCCATTGCAGATAAATGGTGTTTCTGTTCCGCTGGCTGACAACTGGGTGCTTTCAAAAGAAGAGGTGGCAGAGGTGAAAGCGGCCACCGATGCCTACAACGCGACAATTGAAGCGATAGCCAATGAAAAAGGCCTGGCCCTGGTAAATACAAAAGATATTTTAGCCCAACTCGCAAACGGTGGAATTGTAGACAACAGCTTTACGCTGACGTCCACGTATGTAACCGGCGGGACTTTCTCGCTTGACGGAATCCACCCGAGCCCGAGAGGTTATGCCTTTATCTCAAACATGTTCGTTGAAGCCATCAATGAAAAATACGGTTCGAATATGCAGGGCGTAAATCTGGGAGATTACAGGATATTGTATCCGCAGGCTTTTCAATAGTAATAAAGCAGCATAATGATAAAAGCCATTCCTTGCAGGGAATGGCTTTTTTGTTTATTTGAACGGTTCAGATCGAAACAGTACAGCGATCGGGTAAACCGGATTTCAGGATTTCCCGAATCCGTTTATGGTTGTGATTTTTCAATCATTCCACCAACCTGTCAGCAATTAGGCAAAAAGCGAATATTTTTTTATCAAAAAATTATTGATTTTATATTTTAAAAAATTATCTTTGCACTCGGAAAAAAGAGGTGTTTTTGGCCTCTTCATTCTCAAACCTAAATAGCTATTTAATAAATACATAAGCAATGTCAAAAGTAATAGGAAAAGTTGCGCAAATCATCGGTCCTGTAGTAGACGTGGTGTTCAGCGGAGATGTTGAGCTTCCAAAAATCTATGATTCATTGGAAATCACTAAAAAAGACGGTACGTTGTTAGTACTTGAAGTACAATCTCACATCGGTGAAAATGCCGTACGTACCATTTCGATGGACTCTACTGACGGTTTGGCCCGTGGTACTGAAGTAGTTGGAACCGGTGCTCCAATCCAGATGCCAATCGGTCCGGATGTTTACGGACGTTTGTTCAACGTAATCGGAGATGCTATCGACGGTTTGGGCGATTTGCCAAAAGCAGGTGCTAACGGGATGTCTATCCACCGTCAGGCGCCAAGATTCGACGAGTTATCAACTTCAACGGAAGTACTTTTTACGGGTATCAAAGTAATCGACCTTATCGAGCCTTACGCAAAAGGAGGTAAAATTGGTCTCTTTGGTGGTGCCGGTGTAGGTAAGACCGTATTGATCCAGGAGTTAATCAACAATATTGCAAAAGGTCACGGTGGTCTTTCTGTATTCGCAGGAGTAGGTGAAAGAACGCGTGAAGGAAATGACCTTTTGCGCGAGATGCTTGAGTCAGGCATTATCAAATACGGAGACGCATTCATGCACTCTATGGAAGAAGGCGGATGGGATTTGTCTAAAGTGGATAAAGCCGGTATGCGTGATTCTAAAGCGACTTTCGTATTCGGGCAGATGAATGAGCCACCTGGAGCACGTGCACGTGTTGCCTTGTCTGGTCTTTCTATCGCGGAATACTTCCGTGACGGAGCTGGTTCTGATCAGGGGAAAGACGTACTTTTCTTCGTTGACAACATCTTCCGTTTTACACAGGCAGGTTCTGAGGTGTCCGCACTTCTTGGACGTATGCCATCGGCGGTAGGTTACCAGCCAACACTTGCTACTGAAATGGGTGCGATGCAAGAGCGTATCACCTCTACAAATAAAGGCTCGATCACTTCTGTACAGGCGGTTTACGTTCCTGCGGATGACTTGACCGACCCGGCTCCGGCAACAACGTTCGCCCACCTTGATGCAACAACCGTATTGTCACGTAAGATTGCTGAGCTTGGTATTTATCCTGCCGTGGATCCACTGGATTCTACTTCCAGGATCCTTACCCCACATATTCTTGGTGATGAACACTACGACTGTGCACAACGTGTTAAAGAGATTCTTCAGAAATACAAGCAATTGCAGGATATCATCGCGATTCTTGGTATGGAAGAGCTTTCAGAAGAGGATAAACTGGCTGTATCACGCGCTCGTCGTGTACAACGTTTCCTTTCACAACCTTTCCACGTAGCGGAACAGTTTACCGGTATTCCTGGGGTTTTGGTTGATATCAAGGACACCATCAAAGGGTTCAATATGATTATCGACGGAGAACTGGATCACCTTCCTGAAGCAGCCTTCAACCTTAAAGGGACTATTGAAGATGCTATCGAGGCTGGACAGAAAATGTTGGCAGAAGCTTAAAAGATATCCAAAAGTGAAATTCCAAATACCAACGTTGGCGTTTGGATTTTAAAAATTGAAATTTTAATACTATGATATTAGAAATAGTTTCTCCCGAAGCCTCCCTTTTCAAAGGCGAAGTTACTTCAGTCTCACTTCCGGGTGTCGACGGTTCTTTCCAGATCCTGAACCACCACGCGCCAATAGTTTCGATACTGAAGGCAGGTGATGTAAAAATCGTTGCGAATAACTTCAACTTAGGGAAAGATGTCGCTGACCGTTTCGTAAAAGTAGACAACAACACCTACCTGCTGCCGATTAATTCCGGTACCATCGAAAT
>CALRKC020000250.1:0-4694 GCA_943367895.1 Erythrobacter sanguineus
AAAAATTCCGGTGGAATCGCGAAAGCTCGGGCGCTGTAGGCCGTTTATCTACAGAAGGTCTTGATGAATTTCTCGACTTATTCGCGATGGAGCTTGGTTCGGGAAACAATGCGCAACGGCTGAAGACACTTTTCAGCGAAGCATATGTCAATCATAAAAACCTGTCGGACGCCACCCGTTTCCTGGCTAATGCGCTTTTTGGTGACTATGGCATCGTAATCATCGACGCGGATGCTGCGGCATTAAAATCAGCTTTTGTACCTTATGTAAAAACCGAATTAGAACAGCACATTTCATTTGAAAAAGTTTCGGAAACAATTGAGGCTCTGGGTGATTATAAGATACAGGTCAACCCGAGGGAGATCAATCTTTTCTATCTCGATGAAAACCTGCGGGAGCGGATTATCTTTCAAAACGAAAAATACCTCGTAAATAATACCGGTTTGAGTTTTACAAAAGACGAGATCTTTGAACTGGCTGAAAAACATCCGGAGAAATTCAGTCCCAATGTGATTATGAGGCCGCTTTATCAGGAGGTCATCCTGCCAAATTTATGCTATATCGGCGGTGGTGGTGAAATTGCTTACTGGCTGGAATTAAAGTCATTCTTTGCCGCAGCAAACATTACGTTTCCGATTTTACTCGTTCGTAATTCTGTGCTTCTGGCTACCGAAAAACAGTCTGAAAAAGCGGCTAAGCTTCAGTTGGAATGGAAGGATCTTTTCCTGAAGCAGGAAGCCTTGGTCAACAAAAAAATACGCGAGCTTTCAGAATTCCCGATTGACCTTTCCGAACAGAAAAAATTGCTCGCTGTGCAATTCGAAAAACTACACGACATTGCATTACAAACAGACAAATCCTTTGCCGGTGCCGTAAAAGCGCAGGAAACCAAACAGACGAAAGGACTTGAGCATCTTGAGAAACGTTTGCTGAAAGCACAAAAAAGGAAACACGCGGATGAACTCCAACGCATTATCGCGCTGCAGAATCAGCTTTTCCCATTCGGGGGGCTTCAGGAACGGAGTGCAAATTTTTCAGAGTTTTACACTGAATACGGTGAGTTGCTGATTAAGCATTTGGTTTCCAGGTTAAAACCCCTCGACACTCATTTCGATATACTTACTTTTTGACGCTTTTTTTAAACATTTCGTTTTTTTAAGTACCCGTAGAAAAAAGTTATCAGTACGCAAACGTTTTCGTATAGTATTTTATTTTTATCTGTTAATCAGCGTGTTAATTTTTAATTAAATTTAGCCAACTCATTTAACAAAAAACAGAATAAATATGAAAAAAACGCTACTCTTTTTTATTGCGCTGCTGTGTTTTACACTGGGTAACGCGCAAAGCATTTCCATCGTCGGGGAAGCTGTGGGAGGCTGGCCGGACACTGATCCGAACACGCCGGATACCCACATCATGTCTACGGTAGACAACATTACCTACACGATCAACGATCTTGCCGTTACCACTGCCATTCCTGGTGGAGGCGTCAAATTCCGGCAGGATGGTGACTGGGCAGTAAACTGGGGAAGTCCTGCTTTCCCATCCGGTACGGGAACACTCGGTGGTGGTAACATCGTAACGGTTGCTGGCACTTATGACGTAACTTTTAACAGATTGACCGGAGCGTATGCTTTTACGAATGTGGTAACCTACCCAAGTATCGGTATGATTGGTACCGCGGTAAATGCTAATGGTTTTGACGGACCGGATGTAGATATGATAACGTTTGACGGTATTACTTACACCATCACGGATTACAGCTTTCTGGCCGGTGAAATGAAATTCCGTCAGGATGATGCCTGGGAAAATAATTGGGGAAGCGCTGCTTTTCCTTCGGGTACAGGAACAAACGGCGGTGCCAACATTCCGGTGCCTGCAGGAACCTATTCTGTGAGCTTTAACCGGGTTACCGGTGATTACACTTTTACATTCCCAAGTATCGGAATTATAGGTACTGCTGTTAGTGCCGGAGGATTCAATGATCCCGACACGGACCTTAGCACCACTGACGGCGTAAATTATGTGCTGTATAACCATACTTTTACCGATGGCGAGGCAAAATTCAGACAGGCAGACGATTGGGCTGTCAACTGGGGAAGTGCGGACTTTCCATCAGGAACGGGAACGCAGGGCGGCGCCAACGTGCTTGTAACTGCGGGGACTTACACAGTGAATTTCAACCGGATTACAGGAGCTTATTCCTTTGATCCTCCCGTAGTATTTGCCAGTATTGGCGTATTGGGTTCGGCTGTTACTGCTGGCGGATTCGATGATCCGGATACCGATATGACCACCACAGACGGAATCACTTATACTTTGTCAAACTATACTTTTACCGATGGCGAATTGAAATTCCGTCAGGATGACATGTGGACGAACAATTGGGGTGGAACCGATTTTCCAAGCGGCACAGCCATCTTCGAGGGACAAAACATCCAGGTTGTTGCAGGAACTTACACGGTTACGTTCAACCTTCAGACCCTGGCTTATTCGTTTACAGGCACGCCTTTGTATCCAAGTATTGGTATTTTAGGAACGGCGGTCAATGCGAACGGATTTAACGGCCCCGATACAAATCTTGTAACGACTGACGGTGAAACCTACACGCTGTCCAACCATACGTTCACTGCAGGCGAGGCTAAATTCCGTCAGGATGATTCGTGGGATATCAATTGGGGAAGCGCAGATTTCCCATCCGGAATTGCAACTCAGGGCGGCAATAATATCATGGTTGTAGCCGGCACTTACGATGTGACCTTCACAAGATCAACCGGAGCCTATGAATTTTCAACAGTAGGAACTTTCCCGGCAGTGGGAATTCTGGGAACTGCCGTAGATGCCAATGGATTCGGTGGTCCTGATACCGATATGACTACTACAAATGGCATCATTTACACCTTAGAAGATTTCACGTTTACTACAGGTGAAGCAAAATTCCGCCAGGATGATGCCTGGGATATCAACTGGGGAGATGCTGCGTTCCCTTCCGGGACAGCGACGCTTAACGGAAGCAATATTGCCGTAGCTGCCGGAACTTATGATGTTACTTTCAACAGGATTACCGGTGCTTATTCGTTCGTGGGTGATGCGATCATCTTCGCCAATATAGGAATTATTGGGGACGCGGTAACTTTAGATGGATTTGCAGGACCTGATGTGGATATGCAGACAACAGATGGTATTACGTATACGCTGATGGCTTACACTTTTAATGCCGGTGAAGCGAAATTCCGTCAGGATGATGCCTGGGATATCAACTGGGGAAGTGCTGATTTCCCTTCCGGTGTCGGAACACAGGGAGGGGCGAATATTTTGGTTGCACCGGGAACTTACAACGTTACCTTCAATATCCTGACTGGCGCTTATTCATTTGATTTTGTAAGCATCGGTGTGTTAGGAACCGCATTAAACGGATTCGATGTAGCAGATACCGATTTGTCTACTACCGACGGTGTAAACTATACGCTTGAAAATATAACATTGACTGACGGTTTAATTAAATTCAGGCAGAATGACAGCTGGACTGTTAACTGGGGCGGAACCGAATTCCCGGGCGGTACTTATACACTCGATGGTCCGGATATTCCGGTAACAGCAGGCACCTATAACATTTCGTTTAACAGGCCAAGTGGAGAGGGCATGTTTACCGAAGTGATACTAGGGGTGAATACTGCCAATCAGGCTAAATTTTCGGTGTATCCGAACCCTTCTTCAGGAAACTGGAATTTCTCCGCGAATCATAACCTGACGGCAGTACAGATTATGGATGCAACCGGAAAAACGATTATGAGCAAAACGCTTTCTTCAAAAGAAGCCGTTGTTGACGCCTCATCTTTGTCAAGTGGCTTGTATTTTGCTAAACTGACTTCGGAAAAAGGCTCGCAGACGATTAAAGTCATAAAAAATTAATTTAGGATCGTAATTTAGAATTTGGGTTAATTTGAGGAATCCCCGACTGGAAACAGTAGGGGATTTTTTTTGCTGACAACCTCCGGCTTATGTTCCGATTTTTCAAGTCGAACGGGATCTGCGCCAGGGATAGCAGCGAAAAGCCCGCAGCGCTCCCGATAGCTATCGGGAGCGCGAGGACTTGCAGCGGATAGCCCGCTCCCGACATTGCGACGCAGGAAGCAATTTCGGGAGGCGCCATAAATTACTTTCAACAGATTTTATTATATGGTTTTAAAAAACTATTTTTGCACACCCGTAGGCCAAAGGGCCCGACGGAACGACGTTAAAAATTAAAAATACTATGGCTACAAACAGAACTTTTACAATGATTAAGCCGGATGCGGTTGAAAAAGGAAATATTGGAAATATCCTTAAAATGATTACCGATGGCGGTTTTAAAATCGTTTCATTAAAACTAACCCAATTGACCGTTGCTGATGCAAAAGCATTTTATGCAGTGCATGCGGCAAGACCTTTTTATGGCGAATTGGTTGAATTTATGTCAAGAGGACCGATCGTTGCCGCTATCCTTGAGAAAGAAAATGCGGTAGAGGATTTCAGGACTTTAATTGGCGCTACAAACCCTGCGGAAGCTGCTGAAGGAACTATCCGTAAGGCATATGCCACTTCGATTGGCGAGAATGCGGTTCACGGTTCTGACAGCGACGAGAATGCCGCTATTGAAGGTGCTTTCCACTTCGCCGGAAGAGAAGAGTTCTAGTAAGATACATTTTCTATTT
>CALRKC020000251.1:0-4681 GCA_943367895.1 Erythrobacter sanguineus
CAGACTAAAAAATGGATCCAGCAATATTTCGGCAGAATCCCTAAAGGAGCGCCAATCACAAGACAGACATTCACGGAGGCTCCAATCACACAAACCATCAACGACACTTTCGAAGATCCGAACATCCAGATCCCGATGGTGGTGACGGCCTACAGGACGCCATCCATGAAAACACGTGATGCACGTGTATTGGATTTCATCTCCGGCATCCTTAGCGATGGTAAAAGCTCAAGACTTTACAAAAAAATCGTTGACGACAACAAGACCGCACTTCAGGTAGGGGCTTTCAGCTACAGCCAGGAAGATTACGGCACTTACATCCTTTACGGCTTGCCACAGGCACCACACACCACTGAGGATATCCTGAAAGAAATGGACGAGGAAATCGTAAAGCTGCAGACAGAACTGATTTCTGAAAAAGACCTTCAGAAATTACAGAATAAGTACGACAACCAATACGTAAACGCCAATTCAAGCGTTGAAGGAATCGCGGATAACCTCGCTACTTACTACCTGTTATATGGCGATGTAAACCTGATCAATACTGAAAAGGATATTTACAAATCAATTACACGTGAAGAAATCAGGGATGTGGCTAAAAAATACCTGAATCCTAACCAAAGGCTGGTTTTGAATTATGTTCCATCTAAAGACAAAGCGCAAAATTAAGAGTATCATGAAAAAAATATTTATATTATCCAGCTTGTTCTTAACCTTTATTATGCAAGGACAAATCATCCCACAGCCAAAACCGGGACCATCTCCGTCAATCAAAGTCAATAAGCCTGAAACTTTTGAGTTGAAAAACGGATTGAAGGTAATGGTCGTGGAAAATCATAAACTGCCACGCGTTTCTTTCAGCCTGAGCATTGATAATGCGCCATATGCCGAAGGAGATAAGAAAGGTGTTGCCGATATGGCAAGCGCACTGATTGGTGAAGGAACCACAAAAATTTCAAAAGATGCATTTAACGAGGAGATTGATTTCCTTGGTGCAAATGTAAGCTTCGGCGCAAGCGGTGCTTTTGCAAGCTCGCTGTCAAAATACGCCGGAAGGGTTTTGGAATTAATGGCGGATGGCGCCCTGAACCCAAATTTCACCCAGGAAGAATTCGACAAGCAAAAAGCTAAAATTATCGAAGGATTAAAGTCTGACGAAAAAAGCGTACCCGCTGTAGCTGACCGCGTAAAAGGTGTGCTTACTTATGGTAAGAACCACCCATCAGGGGAATACCTGAGCGAAGAAACGTTAAACAATGTAACACTTGCCGACGTTAAACAAAACTACAATACCTATTTCGTCCCCGGTAATGCTTACCTGGTAATCGTTGGTGATGTGAAACTGAAAGAGGTTAAGAAGACGGTTGAGAAACTTTTCGGTTCATGGAAGCCGGCAACAGCACCGGCTGTAAGTTATACTGATCCTAAAGATGTCCAGTATTCACAAATTAACTTTGTGGATATGCCGAATGCGGTTCAATCAGAAGTGGCTGCCATCAACATGTCTAACCTGAAAATGACTGACCCTGATTACTTCGCTGTAATCGTTGCAAACCAAATCCTTGGTGGTGATTTCAACAGCTACATCAACATGAACCTTCGTGAGGCGCATGGTTGGACTTACGGCGCAAGATCTTCTATCGGTGGCGACAAGTATATCAGCAACTTCGAAGCCTCAACTCAGGTGAGAAATTCTGTAACCGACAGTACTGTTGTTGAAATGATGAAAGAAATCAAAAGAATCCGTACGGAAAGGGTTTCTGATGAAATGCTTGCTAACGTAAAAGCGGGGTACGTAGGACGCTTTGTAATGCAGGTTGAAAAACCGCAAACCATAGCCTCTTACGCGCTAAGAACCCGTACACAAGGTTTACCGGATGATTTCTACGAAAACTACATCAAGAACATCAACGCGGTTACTGCTGACGATGTAATGCGTGTCGCCAACAAATATTTCCTTGCCGACAACATGCGTATCATTATCGTAGGTAAAGGCTCTGAAGTACTTCCTGCATTGGAAAAACTCAAAATGCCAATTCTTTATTTTGACAAATACGGAAATAAGACAGACAAGCCTGCTTCTAAAAAAGAAGTTCCGGCAGGAGTTACTGCAAAAACAGTTCTTGACAGTTACATCAAGGCCATCGGTGGTGAAAAAGCATTGAAAGGCGTAAAAACGGTTTACATGCAGGGCACAACCGAAATTCCGGGCGCTCCACAACCGTTGACATTTACACAGAAAAATGATGTAAAAGGCAAATCAAGCGTTGAAATCGCTATGGGGCCTATGAGCGTTTTCAAACAGGTTGTAGGCGAAAAAGAAGGTTATACTGTTAACCAGGGCCAGAAAGAAGTTATGGAAGCTAAGGAATTTGCTGAAGAGAAATCAACTGCAATGCCTTTTGAAGAATTGACAATGGCTTCAAAACCAGGAGTAATCGTCACCGGAATTGAGCCAATCAATGGCAATGACGCTTATGCCATACAAGATGGAGAGACTACTTATTTCTTCGATGTAAAATCTGGATTGAAAGTTGCTGCTTCTAAAGTTCAGGAAATGCAGGGCCAGAAACAAACACTGACTTCATACTATAACGACTATAAAGTAGTTAAAGGCATTTCAATTCCTCATAACATCGTGATGAATGTAGGATTTGAAATGGATGTAAAATTTACAGATGTAAAAATCAACGAAGGGATAACTGACGCTGATTTCCAGTAATCAAAAAGACAGACAAATCAATAAAGGCGGCCTGAAAAGACCGCCTTTTTTATTTCTTTGAAGACAAATAAACCCCGGTAAGAATAACAAAGGCACCCGCAATCTGCAACGGCGTCAGTCGCTCGTCATTCAGAAAACCCCAGAAGAAGGCCACAATCGGGATCAGGTAAGTTACTGACGTGGCAAATACAGGCGACGAAATCTGGATCAGCCGGTAAAAAAGGATATTGGATACCCCACTTCCCAAAACACCGAGTATCATGACATACATTGCCGCTTTACTGACTTCAGCCTGATGTATTACGTCAAAGAATCCGGTAAAGCCCAATATCAGGAATGCAGGGACAATCATTACCGCAAAATTCCCCGCCGCTATCGTCAACGGATTCAAATTGGCCAAATACTTCTTCACCAGGTTCACATTGGCACCGTAACACATTGTCGCAATAACCAAAAGTACCGCGTAAGCATAGTTCCCTTCTCCACCCTGCCCCGGATCCCCACCGAATACCAACAGGCAGCTACCCAAAAAACCAACAAAAACGCCCAAGATCTGCTTCTTATGGTAATGGAAGCCAAACATGAGCAAACCCAGCATCAAGGTGTTTAAAGGAGTGAGCGAATTCATTACGGCACTAACAGAGCTGCTGATTTTCATTTCGCCCATCGCAAAAAGGAAAGCCGGAAAGAAATTGCCCAGCAAACCTGTTAACGCTATAATCTTCCATTGCTTCTTTGGAATCTGTGACAACCTCCTGAAACCGATCAGTAAAGTAAAAACCCCTGCAAAGGCGATTCGCAACGCGCCAAGCTGTATCGGCGTCAATCCGTCAAGGCCTTTCAGGATCAGAATAAAGGAACTCCCCCAAATAAGGGCTAGAATGGAAAGGAAAATCCATTTTATACTGGTTGGTTTCATAGCAGTGCTTTTGACGCCTTAAAATTCTGATATTTAAATGAATTCCTCACTTTTTTTATTAGTTTTGTAAACCTTAATGATCAATCTTTAATTTAGAAATATGAAAATCACAAAATCAATCCTTTCCCTGGCTTTGGCTGCAACGTTTTTTGTGGCCTGTAAACAAAATGCTTCCGAAACAGCTGCTGCACCTGAAAAAGAAGGAAAGGCAACGACTGAAAAAGCTGCCGATGTTGCGGCTGTAGGTAAAATGGAAACAGCGAGTTTCCATATTGAAGGCATGAGCTGCGCCGTAATGTGCGCGAGCAAAATCGAAAAAGAACTTGCCGGCATGGAAGGTGTAAAGACTGCAAAAGTGGATTTTGAGAAGAAAACCGCTACCGTAGAATATGACAATGCCGTACAGACCCCACAAAAGCTGGCCGACAAAGTAGAATCGGTGGCAGATGGAAAGACTTATAAGGTTTCAGATGTGAAATCAACGGCGGACCACGCCATGCTTTTTAAAGGCGACCAGGAAAAACCTAAAAAATCCAAAGCTGCAAAAAAAGCCAAAAAGGCGGATAAAGCGGACAAGGAAGCAAAATCCTGCGAAAAAGAAGGCACTAAAGCGGGCTGCTGCTCAGCAAAAAAGCACTGTGCTGAAGGCGGAAAAATGTAATTCGAAAATATATTCAATAAAAAAGGAACCATCAGGTTCCTTTTTTTATTTTAGCGCATCAGATACTTCCGAACCACTTTTACAATAAAATAAACTATAGTCCCCAGTACGGCAATTAAAAAGAATTGCCATAACAACAGGGTAACGCTGAAATCCTCTATTACAACTTCCATACTGTTATTTTTTCCACCTTAAGGTCTCCATAATCCGTCGCATGTCGTTCTTGACGTAACTCGCTGCCGGCATCACCGAATCAAAATTGGGTTTGGCATAAAAATAAACAGAACAGTCAATAAAATGCCTGATACTGTCCGTGACATAAAACTGCCCGTTCGTGGCGGCATTGCCATTCACATTGTAAAACATGCCGTAAACCCCG
>CALRKC020000252.1:0-4673 GCA_943367895.1 Erythrobacter sanguineus
GGATGCCAGCGGTGATGTTTCAACCGCAACGGTAACTGTAACCATTACTCCGAATAATCCTGAACTGACTTTCATTAAGACAGGTCAGTATATCGATACCAACGGAAATGGAATCGCGGATGTAGGAGATCATGTTCAGTATACATTTACAATAACAAATACCGGAAATGTAGTTATTACAAACATTGTTGTGAATGATGCGCTTACGCAGACCGTATTGGTGCCGCTGAATCCTTCAACATTGGCTCCTGGAGAGGTTGGAACGTTGACCTTCCCGACAATACCGCTTTACCCGATTACGCAGAACAATATCAACAATGGTTTTGTATTGAACTCTGCATCAGTTACCGGTGTTGATCCTAGCGGAGATAATGTTTCAGATGTGTCTGACAGCCCGGATCCATTGCTTACAGGTGAAGACGATCCAACGGTTGTACCACTTAACATTGTTAAACAATTGACGTTGATTAAGACGGCTGTTGTTGGTGGCACAGGTGCGATTGGAGATGTAATTACTTATACCTTTACTGTAACCAACACCGGAAACGTAACAATTAATAATATTGTTATCAATGATGCCTTGACCGGTTCTGTTAACCTGGCGGTTGCGCCTGCCAGTTTGGCACCTGGTCAGGTTGGAACTGCAACAGCCACGTATACTATAACAGTGGCAGATATGGATGCAGGTCAGGTTGTCAACTCGGCAACGGTAACGGGCAATCCTGCAAATGGCGACCCAGCGATAAGCGATGTTTCCGATGAAGGCGACCCAACCAATGGTAATGACAACCCAACCATTGTTACGCTGAATCAGGCAAGTTCAATCGAAATTATGAAAACGGGTGTATTCAACGACCTTAACAATGACGGATTTGCACAGGTTGGCGAGACAATTACGTATTCGTTTACGATAACCAACACAGGTCAGACCACATTGTATAATGTCACTGTAAGCGACCCTCTTCCAGGGGTAACCCTAGAAAACAACGGTCTTGTTACCGGTGTAACGGGTGCAGGCATCTTACTTCCAGGTGAAGTAGCGAACCTGGCCGGAACTTACGTACTGACTGCTCAGGACATTACAGCAGGCAGCGTAACGAACCAGGCGTCGGTGAGAGGCTTTAATCCTGCTGGTGAGGAAATCGCAGAAGATGTATCCAGCGACGTGAATGATGTGGATGATCAGCCAACAATCATTGTATTCGACGGATGTACGATTAAAGTTTATAACTTAGTGTCGCCAAATGGTGATGGTTTCTATGATGAGTTATATATCCAGGGTATCGTTTGTTTCCCGGACAATACGGTCGAAATTTACAACCGTTGGGGTGTACTGGTTTATGAAACCAAAGGATATGATAATGAGACCAAGGCATTCAGGGGAGTTTCTGAAGGCAGGGTAACAATAGACAAATCCGCCGGATTACCTGAAGGAACCTACTATTGGGTCATCAAGTATAAAGATGGCGTGAATACGAAGGAGAAAGCTGGATTCTTACATTTAACCCGATAAAGTTAATTCCGGAGGGCGCCAACCCTCCGGATTAAATAAAACTTATAAAGAATGAGAACAAAATTTTTATTTTTTGCCTTGATGTTGATAAGTGGAATGTATGCGCAACAGGACGCACAGTTCACGCAGTACATGTACAACACCATTAACATCAATCCCGCGTATGCAGGTTCAAGAGGTGTCATGAGCGTTTTCGCATTACACAGGACCCAATGGGTTGGACTTGATGGAGCACCGGTTACCAATACCGCATCCATTCATACGCCAATTGAAGGCAGTAAGATCGGGTTAGGGCTTTCGGTAATTAATGACAGGATTGGTATTTCTGACGAAAATGATATTTCGGCAGACATTTCCTATACCATCAAAACATCTGAAGATTGGAAACTTTCTTTTGGTATCAAGGCGACAGCGAATCTTCTAAGTGTTGATTTCAGCAGGCTTACGTTAAGGAACCCGGGAGATTATGCCATCAGTCAGCAGGATAATATTGATAACCGGTTTACACCAAATATCGGAGCAGGTATCTATTACCGTTCGGACAATACCTATTTTGGGTTATCGATCCCGCACTTTTTGGAAACCAGCCACTATGAAGACAATACCAGCTCTGTAGCAAGTGAGAAGATGCATTTCTTCTTCATTGCCGGCCGTGTGTTTGATCTCAATGAAAATTTAAAGTTCAAACCAGCTTTGCTGACTAAAATGGTTCAGGGTGCTCCTTTACAGGTAGACCTTTCCGGAAACTTCCTGATTAACGATAAGTTCAATCTTGGGGTTGCCTACAGATGGGATGCTGCGCTGAGTGCCATGGCAGGATTTCAGATCAACGAGTCCTTATTCATAGGATACGGGTATGACCTTGAGACTACCAAACTGGCCAATTATAATTCCGGATCACACGAGGTGTTCCTGAGGTATGAGTTGTTCAGGAATTACGAAAAAATAATATCTCCAAGATTCTTCTAATAACGCAGTATCATGAAAAGACAAGTATTATTCATCCTATTATTAGTGAATTTCGGTGCATTAAACATGTATTCACAAAAGACTTCGTTGAAAAAGGCAGAAAAGAAGTATGACAATTATGCCTATGTGGATGCGATTAAGATATACGAAACCATTGCCTCCAAAGGATACAAAGACGAAAAGATGTTCCAAAGGCTTGGTAATGCATATTATTTCAATTCCGAATTCGAAAAAGCTGAAGGTGCTTACCGTGAGCTTTTTACAATGAATCCTGAGCAAAAAGAGGAATATTACTATCGCTATGCGCAATCGCTGAAATCTGTTGGAAAATACACCGAAGCGGAGCAAATGATGGTAAAGTTCAATGAAAAATCAGGGAACGATAAAAGAGCCATATTGTTTAAGGACAATCGGAATTACCTTGAAGTGATCAAGATGAATTCAAAGCGCTTCTATATTGAGGACGCTGGAATCAACTCTGAGTATTCTGATTACGGAAGCTCTATGGTAGGTAATAAACTTGTTTTTGCTACAACCCGTGACACCGGGGGAATCGTTAAAAGAAGACACAAATGGAATAACAAAGCCTTCAGTAATCTTTATGATTCTGAAGTGCAGCAGGACTTTGATGCCGTACTGGGAAAGCCCACTAAATTCTCAAAAGAGGTCAATTCCAAATTCCATGAATCAACACCAGTTTTTACGAAAGACGGGAAGACCATGTATTTTACAAGGAATAATTTTAACAAGGGGCGTCAGGGTGAGAACCGTTTTGAAGTCGTTTTGCTTAAGATCTACAAGGCCACGCTTGAAGGGGATAAATGGAGTAATGTAACCGAGTTGCCTTTTGACAGTAATGAGTACAGTTGTGCACACCCAACACTCAGCGCCGATGAGCGGACCATGTATTTTGCTTCTGATATGCCGGGTTCTTTCGGCGAATCGGATTTATACAAAGTAGCGATCAACGAGGACGGGTCTTTCGGGACACCGGTAAATCTGGGGCCTGCGATTAACACTCCCGGCAAAGAATCATTTCCGTATGTGACTGATGAAGATGAGTTGTATTTCGCTTCCGACGGTCATCCTGGATTAGGAGGTCTTGACATTTTTGTGGCTAAAATCCGTAAGGACGGTGCATTCCGAAACATTCAAAACCTTGGACAGCCGCTCAACAGCCGTAAAGATGATTTTGCTTATCTATTGGATACCAAAGCGAGAACGGGATATTTTACCTCAAACCGTGAAGGCGGAAAGGGTTTTGATGACATCTATAAGTTTACAGAGTTGAGGAAACTGAACTGTGAACAAATCCTCGAAGGTGTCATTACCGATTCTGAAACCAACCAGCCGATTGCCGATGCCCAGGTTGTACTGTACGATTCTGAAATGGAGAAAGTAACCACCGTAAATACAGATAGCAATGGTAAATACTCCTTTGGGCCGGTGGATTGTGACAGTAAGTACTATATCAGGGCGGATAAAACAGATTATGAAACCAATGAAACGCCATTCATCGCGCCAAAACAAAATGGAAATACATACCTGCCATTGACGCTTAAGAAACGTATTGTTAAAATCGAACCGGGTATCGACCTTGCCGATCGCGATGTATTGGATATCCCAACGATATACTTTAACCTGGATAAATGGAATATCAGGAAAGATGCAGCATTCGAACTTGAAAAGGTACTTGCAGTAATGAACCAGTATCCAACAATGAAAATTGACGTTCGTTCACACACCGACAGCCGCGCCACACACAAATACAATCAGGTGCTTTCTGACAAACGTGCAAAGTCTACCATCGACTGGCTTGTTAAGAACGGAATCGCCGCATCGCGCCTTACGGGCCGTGGTTACGGGGAAACCCAATTGGTTAACAAATGCTCGGATGCGGTGAAGTGTACGGAAGCAGAACACCAGATGAACAGGCGAAGCCAATTCATCGTTGTTGAATTTTAATCGCTAAACCTATTTTGCATAATTCTGATTTTTAACACATACAACGTTAGAAATCAGAATTTGCATTATATACCCAAGTCACTTCAGTTTTATGCCTACACCCAAAGCCAAATTGCACCTCATTATTATGTTGTTTATTTTCGGTCTCGCTTTTCCCCAAAAAGCGAAAGTTGCCGCCGGAGATAAAAAATATGAGGAATATGCTTATATCGATGCGATTGAGATC
>CALRKC020000253.1:0-4657 GCA_943367895.1 Erythrobacter sanguineus
CAAAGCTCACCCGCTTCAGTTACGGCAGTACCGGTCATACCGGCAAGTTTGCTGTACATTCTGAAATAATTCTGTAAGGTAACCGTAGCAAAAGTCTGCGTTGCAGCTTCAATCTTTACATTTTCCTTCGCCTCAATCGCCTGGTGTAACCCATCGGAATAACGGCGACCATCCATAATACGGCCTGTTTGCTCATCAACGATCAGGATCTTATTATCCATGATAACGTACTCCACGTCTTTCTCAAAAAGGGTGTATGCTTTCAGCAACTGTGTCAATGTATGGATGCGCTCACTCTTCACGCTGAAATCCTGGAATAATTTTTCTTTTTCCTCAGCTTCCGCGTCTTTCCCCAAATTCATTTTTCCAATCCTGGCAATTTCGGTTCCGATATCCGGCAATACGAAGAAACTGTCATCCGTGTCTCCTGAAAGGAATTTGATTCCGTTGTCGGTAAGCTCTACCTGATTGTTTTTTTCTTCGATTACAAAATACAATGCCTCATCCACCTTGTGCATATCGCGGTTGTTGTCCGCCATGTATTGATTCTCTGTTTTTTGGAGTAATTGTTTGATACCTTCTTCACTTAAGAATTTGATCAATGCTTTGTTTTTAGGCAAACTCCTGTAAGCCCTTAATAAGGAGAAGCCGCCGTCTTTGGTGTTTCCTTCCTTAATTAGTCTTTTGGCTTCCGCCAAAAATCCGTTGGCTAACTGTCTTTGCAGGTTTACCAGATTTTCGACTTTCGGGCGCAATTCATTAAATTCATGACGGTCGCCCTGTGGTACCGGCCCTGAAATAATCAACGGCGTTCTTGCATCGTCAATCAAAACCGAATCAACCTCGTCGACAATCGCGAAATTGTGTTTGCGTTGTACCAGATCTGCCGGAGAGTGCGCCATATTATCCCTTAAGTAATCAAAACCGAATTCGTTATTGGTTCCATAAGTGATATCCGCATCATAGGCTTTTTTCCTGCCTTCTGAGTTTGGCTGGTGGTTGTCAATACAGTCTACGGTCAGTCCGTGGAATTCAAACAATGGCGCTTTCCAGCTGCTGTCACGTTTCGCCAGGTAATCGTTTACCGTTACAAGGTGGACGCCATTTCCGGTGAGAGCATTCAAATACAAAGGAAGTGTCGCCACCAGCGTTTTTCCCTCACCCGTTTGCATCTCAGAGATTTTACCCTGGTGCAGTACCATACCGCCTATCAGCTGTACGTCATAATGGATCATATCCCATGTAATCGCTTTTCCGGCGGCATTCCAGGAATTGGCCCAAATGGCATTATCACCTTCCAGTGTAATGTAGGTTTTTTCAGCAGAAAGCTCACGATCTTTAGGTGTCGCTTTCACAGTAATGCTGGTGTTTTCCTTGAACCTTTTTGCTGTTTCTTTTACCACTGCAAAAGCCTCAGGTAGAATTTCCATTAGTGTTTTTTCAGAAATTTCGTACGCTTCTCTTTCAAGTGCGTCAATATCCGTATAAACCTCCTCTTTGGCGTCGATGTCGTCTATGCCCTCGACTTTGGCTCTGAGTTCATTTATCTTAGCATCCTTATCGGCACGCGCATCCTTGATACGCTGCTTAAATTCAGCTGTTTTCGCACGAAGTTCATCATGCGAAAGTGAAGCAAGGCTTCCTTCCAAAGCTTTTATTTTAGCTAAATACGGTTGCAGGGACTTTACGTCTTTTTCCGATTTGTTCCCTACGAATGCCTTGAGTATGCTGTTTATGAAACTCATAATTTATTTAATTTCTGGTTGTAAAAATGTGTGCAAATTTAAGCAAAAAAAAAGCCTCTTGCAGAGACTTTCAGATTGATTTTTATTTTTTAATATTCGTCCTCGTTCCAAAGATAATCTTCGTCGGTCGGATAGTCAGGCCATATTTCCTCCATTGATTCGTATATCTCGCCTTCGTCTTCAATAGATTGCAGATTTTCTACAACCTCAAGCGGTGCTCCCGCGCGGATAGCGTAATCGATAAGCTCATCTTTGGTTGCCGGCCACGGCGCATCGCTTAAATAAGATGCTAATTCTAATGTCCAATACATCTATAGTCGATTTAATATTTGATGCAAAAATAATTTTTTTACTGAAAAAGTCAAGTAAAATTCGATTTATTTTAAAAAAGTTAAGAACGTCTTTGCGAAATTCCAAAAAAGAAAAATCTAAAATACCGAAAAGCCCCGTTTTTAAAGCCCTCAGGTCTGTTTTACAACTTTGGGATTTGTAATATCAACTTTGAAACTTATTTCCTCGGTATCCATTTCACTTCTTCAGCGTCCAGATCGGCAGTCAATTTCCGTGCCAGAACGAAAAGATAATCAGAAAGACGGTTAAGATACCGGATCGCCAGTTCAGAAACCGGTTCGACATGACTTAAATGTACTGCCAACCTTTCAGCACGGCGGCATACACAACGCGCAATATGACAATATGACACGGTCGTGTGTCCGCCGGGAAGCACAAAATGCGTCATTTGTGGCAAGGTATTTTCCATACTATCAATTTCGTTCTCCAGCAATTCAACATCGCGTTCATTGAGCCCGAGATTCTGAAGCCTTAAGGTACCATTCTTCATCACTTCCTTTTCAGGCGGTGTTGCCAAAATGGCACCAATCGTAAAAAGCCTGTCCTGAATTTCTATGAGGATGTCTTTATAATGTTTGTCAATCTGCTGGTCACGGATTAGCCCGACGTAAGAGTTAAGCTCGTCAACTGTGCCGTAGCTTTCAATACGGATATGGTCTTTCGGAACCCTCGTCCCGCCAAACAGCGCCGTAGTTCCTTTGTCTCCGGTTTTGGTATATACTTTCATTTGAATTATAATTGCGAATAATGGATTAAGAATCATGGTGTTGGGTTCAAAACCCGAAATTCCTGATTCGTGATTTATTTTTTGGTGTCACTCTCGATCATGCCATCCCTAAGCCGGATTACACGATGCGCATACGCTGCAATATCTTCTTCATGGGTTACCAGAATTACGGTGTTTCCGTTTTGGTGAATTTCCCCGAAAAGTTTCATGATTTCAACCGATGTTTTGCTGTCAAGGTTTCCGGTTGGCTCATCAGCCAGAATGATTGATGGGGTATTGACGAGCGCACGTGCGATTGCGACGCGCTGTCGCTGTCCACCGGAAAGCTGGTTTGGCTGGTGGTCCATCCTATCTGCCAGGTTTACCTGTGTCAGCACTTCTCCCGCGCGTTTATTCCGTTCCGACTTGGAATAACCCGCATACACCATAGGCAAGGCCACGTTGTCCAGGGCGGTGGTTCTGGGCAGCAGGTTAAACGTTTGAAAAACAAAACCAATTTCCTTGTTCCGGATTTCAGCCAGTTCGTCGTCTCCCATGTGGCTTACGTTTTTTCCATTCAGTATATAAGTACCGGATGTCGGGGTGTCAAGGCATCCCAAAAGGTTCATTAAAGTTGATTTGCCTGACCCTGAAGGCCCCATCAACGCGACATATTCCCCTTTGTTAATTTGGAGATCGATCCCTTTCAGTACATAAACGGTTTCATTGCCAAGGGAAAAATTCCGGGTAATGCCTTTGATATTTATTAACGGTTGTGACATATTATTAGTTTGAGATAAAAGTAAACATTTTGTATTAAAGTAAGGAAATCAGAAAGCCTTGAAATGTTGTAATGTTTATCGGCTTAATGGAAATGTTATTTGGGTGCCGCCGACTAATTTTGGGTTTATAAAAATCAAAACACGTAATTTATGAAAACGAACTATTTATTATCAGGAGTAGCGATGATCGCATTAAGCTTAACTTCCTGCAAAAGTGAAGGCGAAAAGCAAGCCGAAAAAACAGTTGACAGCTATGAAAAATATGCTGACTCCGTAAGCAGTGTGGCTGTTGCCGATGCAAAAGAAAATTGGGCAGCGATTGAGGCAGAGTACAGTCAGCGCACAGCAGAAGCTGAAGCAGCACTAACCGAACTTAAAGACAAAGCTGCGGCCGAAGAAAGGCTGGAGAAAGCTAAATCCAAATATGTTGAGCTGAAAGCCAAAGTAGACGCTGAAGTCGCGACGGCAGCTGCCATAACCCCGGACAGGAAACAGGTGCTTAGAGATGCATATTTCGGAGCAGGGAAAATTGGACAGGATATGAATTTTTCCTGGGTAAACAAGGATAACATACTTACCGTCTATAACGATTTTTACAACGAATTTGATAAGAACAAAGATTCTTATTCCCGCGAGGATTTTGATGAAATCAAAGCCATGTATGAAGCTTTGGATGCACACAAAAATACAGTTGAAAAAGAAGGGCTTTCTACACGCGATAACAACAAGATTGCAGAACTTAAATTGAAGTTCGCCCCAAAATTCAAATGGGAGAGAATGGGAGCCAAGGCAGAAGAAAACGCTGATGCCAAAAAATAGGATCTTTAAAACCCCTTAAAATAACGAAAAAACCGCAGTTCAGTAATGAGTTGCGGTTTTTTTACGCGATTATTTTGCCAATATTAAGAAAAGTTTACTAATTTTAAGTTTTCATTAACGAATCTTATTTTGGATGAAACATCCGTTACTCATCATCTTTTTTATTTTACTCATGGGATTGTCCGCCGTGGCTCAGTGCTGGAAGTCGGTTTCGCCCGGGGTTTACCATACTATGGGGGTTAGGATTGATGGTA
>CALRKC020000254.1:0-4639 GCA_943367895.1 Erythrobacter sanguineus
AAACAGTAATAGGGTCCGTAGGGGCACCGTCCTCGCTGTCCGTCCAGTTAATGTTCTTAATATTGTCAGGATCGGTTGCATCCTTAAAGACGTCATTAATCGTATAGCCTAAATTGTTTGCTACGCTGCTCGGTGTGCTTACAGGTGAAGACCAATAATTGTAATTATAAAGATTTGTCTGTCCTTGCTGGTCTCTTTCAATTGATCCTGAACTGGTAGGGTCAAGGTCGCTTCCTGATGATTGTACCAATTGGGATTTGCCTATAAGATCAATTTTTCCATCGAGGTTCAAGTAATGAGATACCTCAATCTTGATATCGTTATCAGCGGTAATCTGGTTGCTCTGAACATCCATTCCCAATACCACCTTATTCGAGGTAGTAGTGATATTGTGGCTTGTCTGAACGATATTCCATCCCACTCTGGTAGTTCCGTCAACGATGGAATAGCTGTATGGATTATCCTGTACATCACTATTTAACCACGTCGCGTCGCTCGTCCAATCTCCATCGGCAACAGATACATAAGGCAGTGGCGCTGTCTGGTAGTCAACCGTGATCAGGTTTTTGATGGCGGCGGTATAGTCATTGTCCGACATGTCTTTGGCATTAGTATAAGTATAGGTTGACATCGGATAGTATGCCCTTACGCTTGACCATGGAATGTCTTTGACTTCATTCAGGGTCACGGTTTGCGGAACAATACTTCCATTAACAGTGCTGTCCGAATGCTCGCGTAATTCCTGGTTCATAACATATCGTAATTCCGCGGCACTTAAAGCTGTTCCCCAAACCCTGACTTCATCAATCGTACCGTTAAAGAACGAAGTCGTACTGGTACCGCCGGCTCCCGCAACTATGAAGGATTGTGTGTTTGCCGGTACCGGTAAAAGTGGTTCGGTAGTGTCAAGGACGCCGTCAATATACATACGGGCATTAGTGCCGTCGAAAGTGACAGCAATATTATGCCATTTTGATGTTGGGATGATTACTGATGATGTGATGGTTTGCATTGTACCGTTCATCCAGCTCATTTCGGCGTAACCTCCGGCATTGATTTTTAAATCATACCCAGTAGTGAAAGTGCTGTTCCTTTTTGAAAGAATCGTCCTGTTGGAAGCGTTTCTTTTGATCCAGGCCGATACCGTAAAGTTGGAGTTATCAAGGTTTAATACGTTGCCGGCATCCATATAGTCATCAACACCATCAAATGATATTGATCTTACAAAGGTCCTTTCCGGCGCATATCCAAATGTGATGTAAGTTGTACCATTGAAGTCATAAGTAGTTTCCAGCTTGGAGCCATTAACCCGCATGATCCTGTATTCTGCTGTAGGGCTGAAGATCGGACTACTTGAAATGAACATCAGGAAATCGCCCGGAGGAGTAATGGTTGAAGTCAGTAGGGTAGAAGGTACCGAAACAGTTACTGTTTTTACATCACCTCCATTTTCAATCACCCTCCATGTTCTTCCGATGGAGACGAAATCTACCTGGGTGGTAAGCCCTGCGATACCAGAGCTCATGTTGACCAATATTGGTGCCTGAGCCCCCAAAGTTCCATTGTTACTTCCCCACATAAGGAAGTTTTTGTCGAAATCGAATGTGCTGGTGTTGTCTGAATTCCTTGGCTCAATCGTGGTCAATCCCATGGTGATATCGTTCGTAGTATTTTCGGTTTTGGATTGCTTTTGATTCAACTGTGACTTATCGTCTCTTCCAATTCCTGCAATATTGTAGTTAAAACCATTTGAAGAAGGGTAGATGGTGGAGCCATCGGAATCAACGTAATCCACACTGGTCCCGTTTACGCCTAAGGTAATCCCGTATTTGATGGCGAGATATGATTCAATCTTGCTTTTATTTGCAGCTGAATTTACGCTGCTGTAATTGATCACCTCCAGGATGTCACCTTCGTAACTGGCATCGAAATACTCGCTTCGACCAAGCCAATACCTTGAATTTACGATGTCTTTATATGGCAGGTAACCAGTACCTGAAAGGATTTCTGTTGTAGTCAGAGTAGAACCATTGCACAAGATCATCATCCTGCCGGTAGCAGTGTTGCGTCTTGGATTGAACATATTTACACCCGAATATATTTTTGAGGCGTTGTATTCGGCAATTCCATAACTGGTATTCGCACCTTGATTGTAGGCTACGATATCCGGATTGCTGCCATATCTTGTAGAGGTATTTCCCATTTCAAATCCGGTAACATCCTGGCTGTTCTTGTTCACAGCGAGGTCGTCACCGCAATAAATATCCTGGGCGCTTGTTGCTGAAGTGATGTTGTTTTTTGGACGTAATACGATGAACATATCCTGATTATTGAAACCCTGGTTGCCATACAGAGTACTTGCACCATTGAAACTGATTACAGGATTGAAATTAATATTTGTTGCTGCATTGTTTTTAAATTTTGGTTCCCTGGAAAATTTAGCAATGGCATTTTTGGTGCTTCCCAAAGTTTGTTCGTTCCATGTGCTGATGTCATCATTGTCGTTCACAATCCCGATCTCGCTGTTTGCTTTCAGCCAGAATTCAAGATTTCCGGTTACACCGCCTGGCGCATAGGTTAACGCAGCTAAGTTTTGTACTTCTGCGGTCACCACAAACGTAAAGGCCGCTTTTGATGAAGGGTTGTTGGCGTTGCTGTTTACTGTTACGGTAGCGGAAAACGTTCCCACTACGGTAGGGGTAAAGGTTACTACGAATGAGGTTGGTGAACCAGAATTTACATTTCCGGCTAAGGAAGTAATTGTAAATCCTGTGCCAGCAGTAATCGCTGTAGATGAAACAGTTAAAGAAGAGCTTCCGTAAGAATAAACGTTAAACGGTATTGAAATGGGGGTAGTCAGATCGGTGATCCCAAAATCGGTCTGGTTCGCCACGCTCGAAGATGTTGCGCCGTCAGCAATGGCAACTTCATTTCCTTCGACACCGATATCCCTGCCCGTAATTACACCAGTCCCTTCGATTACAAAATCAAATATCCCTTCGTCGTTGTCATCATTGTTAATTGTAACGATAGCGACGGCACTTCCTGTGCTTCCGGGAGTAAATCTCACCTGGAAAGTCGTACTGCCTCCGGCGGCAATGGTTCCGCTCGGCTGTGTGATAACGCTGAAGAATCCGCTTCCTGTTACCGATACATAGTTAGGGCCGTTTGACAACGTCAGAGGTCCTGTGCCGGTATTTTGTATCGTAAAAGTTCTGGTGTTTGAGTTGCCAATGGTAGTAGTAGGGAAAAGCGTTCCGTCTGCTGAGGCGCCACGTGCTGCTCCATCAACAATCGTTACGCCAAGCCCCTGAATATTAATTTCAGGACTCACGCCAGTTCCACCGGTTCCCCTGATATAGAAATTAAACGGGTTCTCATCCGTGTCGTTTGTCACAAAAGACAAAGTGGCATTTCTAACACCGGCGGCTGTTGGCGTAAATCTTATCTGAAAGGTTGTTGATGCACCTGCGGCAAGGGTTGATGCAGGAGAAGTTATTAAGACGAATTCGGAAGCATTGGCGCCCGCAATCGTAAATGTACCTATCGTAAGCGGTAAATTTCCAATGTTCTGAATCGTGTAAGTCTTGGTTGAAGGAATCAGTACATTAACTGTTCCAAAATCAGTATCATCTGCGGTTTCGGGCGTCACGTCCTCGTCTGCGATATTGTAGCCGTTACCTGAAACTGCAATTTCAGGCGCGTTTACCGTAGCTAAGATACCCGTCCTCGGAGTAGTAACGCATCCGCCGTTTGATACTTCAATATAGAATGTGGTTGACGTAACAATATCAGGAGTGGTGAATGTAGTTCCGGTTCCCAAGGCGACTCCGCCTGTTGCTGCGGCAAACCAGGAAATAGTGCCTGTAGAAGCAGTGGCACCAAGGTTAACCTGACCGGCTCCTGTTCTTGATCCGGGCGTAGTCGTTAATATCGTCGGCATAGCGGTAGCGGTTACAGCCAAAGTTCTTGGAGTACCATTGCCACAGGCGATAGAAGGTGTTACCGTGATATTACCTGAGGTGCTTCCTGCACTCACGCTTATGGAATTAGAAGTTCCGCCCGCTGTCTGTGTCCAACCTGCTGGGAACGTCCATGTGTAGGTCACTCCCGGCACTGCTGTAACACTGTACCCTTGTACGGAAGTCTCACAAACATTGGTGGATCCCGTGATTACACTTGGTTGTGCAGGAGCTGCTGATGTGGTTACGGCCAAAGTCCTTGTTGAAGAAGTGCCACAGCTATTGGTTGCGCTAACGCTGATATTCCCCGATGCGCTTCCCGCTGTTACCGTGATGGCATTGGTATTGGTTCCGCCTGTTTGTGTCCAACCCGATGGCAAAGTCCAGTTGTAAGTTACGCCCGCTACATTAGTTACCGAATAGGTAACAGACGTCGCGCCAACACATGGGGATGTGATACCGGTTATCACAGAGGGCTGACCCGGTGTCGTGATGGGTGTAACCGCTAAAGTACGCGCTGGTCCTGTGCCGCAACTATTAGATGGAGTAACCTGAATGTTGCCTGATCCGCTTCCGACAGTTACTGTAATCGAGTTTGTTGTTCCTCCACCTGTTTGTGTCCAGCCTGAAGGGAATGTCCATGCGTAAGTAACACCGGCTACAACTGGAACAGAATA
>CALRKC020000255.1:0-4631 GCA_943367895.1 Erythrobacter sanguineus
ACATTAAATTATCAAAACCCTTAATCGGATCGGCGGCCGGCAAATGAATGTCCTGATCCCAATGTGGACTGCCAACGAGGATGATATTGTCAGGATCATTTTTCCTGATAACGCTGATTATGGCTTCGGAATATGCTTTTACCTCAGCCCAGGATTCTTCGTCAGGTTCATTGAAAATCTCATATATAACATGTGGTTTTTTTCCGTATTTCCTGGACATCTTGTCAAAAAAAACTTTCGCTTCCTCGAGATTGATATTGTGGCTGTGCCAATCGATGATGACGTAAATATCTGATTTTATTGCTCCGTCAACCACCGCTTCCACTTTTTGGGTGGCAAATACAGGGTCCTGCTTATATGATTGGTCTCCGACTTCAATTCCCATCGCGGCACGAACGACATTGCAATTGAAATCCTTTTTCAGCCATGCTACGGCCTTCTGATTGTAAAACCTGGGCCAAAAACTGTGCCATCCGAAGCTCATGCCTCTTAGCGAAATCGGATTTGAATGCTGGTCCACCAACTGCGTCCCTTTAACGGATAGCTGTCCGTGTTCTTTTACGAATTGTGCCTGTAGCTGTCCAAAAGACAATAAGGCTGAAAGTATTAATATTGGTTTCATTTCGTTAGTTTTAAAGTGATTACATCATGGCTTTCAATAGTTGCGGTGAATGCCCTGACGGTACTGCCGGCATCTTTGCCTTTCCATAAGTCTTTTATTTTATAAGTGTTTTTTGAAAAATCAGCCTCATAATTGAAATCGGCATCTTTGAAGACGTGTTTTTTCCAATCGAAGTTGATTGTTGAAGCTGTAGTATTTCTGTTTAAGAATGTCACCGCCCAACCGTCAGCAAGCGGTTTTACCCAAACTTCTACGCCATTTTCGGCACTGTAACGGAATCCCTGTATGCCCAACACATCCTGATTTACTGAAATCATGTTTTTGTTCGTTAAGATGGCCAGGGTTTCTTTCGACATCTTCCTGAAATCATTCCCGGCAATTAACGGTGACGCCAGCATACACCACATCGCGAAATGGGCTCGGTCTTCGTTTAAGGTCATGCCGTTTCCGACTTCCATCATGTCAAAATCATTCCAATGATCGGGACCGGAATACTTTCGGATGTCCTTCCGCATTTCAACAATCTTCAGGAAACCCCAGGATGACCAGGTGCCGTGATTGTCCTCGCAGTCAAAACAGGGTGAAATATCGCCCGAAATCCGCCACAAATTCCCAACCGGTTTTGCCCATTCCCAGGGCTGGTTATCGCCCCATTCACAGAGACTGAAGACAATCGGTTTTCCAGCGGTCTTCAGCGCGTTGCTCATGGTAGTATAGGCCTCTTTCGCGGTAATTCCCTGGGTATTACACCAGTCGTATTTGAGGTAATCGATATTTAAATCGGCATAGAATCGGGCATCCTGGTACTCAAAACCACGAGTCCCGGGATAACCGGCACAGGTTTGTGTCCCGGCGCAATTGTATAAACCGAATTTCAGCCCTTTTGAATGCACATAATCCACCAACGCTTTCATTCCTGACGGAAATTTCTGAGGATCGGGTACCAGATTGCCGTTTGCATCGCGTTCTTTGGTCATCCAGCCGTCATCGAGTACGATATAGGTATAACCGGCATCCTTCATTCCGGAACTCACCATGATGTCTGCCGTTTCCCTAACCAGCTTTTCATCAATATGGGTTTCAAAAGTATTCCAGGAATTCCATCCCATCGGTGGTGTCATGGCCAGGCCTTCATACTTTCCGGCTTTCTGACTGTGTGTGTTGCCCTGTCCGAAAGCCAATCCGGCATAAAGGCATAAAAGGAGTATTCTTTTGTTCATTTTACTGTTATTCTGAAAGTATGGTTTCTATTGATTGTAATTCTTCGCTTGTGAAACTGATATTTTTTATAGCCGAAACCGCCTCTTTAACCTGCGACGGCTTACTTGCGCCGATTAGCACTGAAGTAACCCGCTCGTCTTTCAGCAGCCATGAAATGGCCATTTGCGCCAATTGCTGGCTACGGGCAGCGGCGATGTAATTCAGCTTATTTATTCTGTTGATTTTCTCCGGGGTAATGTGCTTTTCATTCAGGAAAATGCCACTGGTTGCGATACGTGAATCGGCAGGAATTCCGTTCAGGTACTTATCGGTAAGCAAACCTTGTGCCAACGGTGAGAAAGCGATACAGCCAACGCCTTTATTTCCGAGTAAATCGAGGAGCCCCCCTTCAACCCAGCGTTCAAACATCGAGTATTTGGGCTGATGGATGACGCAGGGTGTACCCAGATTCTGCAGTATGTCAATCGCTTTTTCAGCTTGTTCCGGTTTGTAATTGGAAATACCGACATAAAGCGCTTTCCCCTGCCTAACGATTAAATCCAATGCCGCCATCGTTTCTTCCAAAGGAGTTTCAGGATCGGGGCGATGATGATAGAAAATATCCACATAATCGAGCTGCATCCGTTTCAGGCTTTGATCAAGACTGGAAATAAGGTACTTTTTTGAACCCCAATCGCCATAAGGCCCGTCCCACATCGTATAGCCTGCTTTGGTGGAAACAATCATTTCGTCACGGTGATTTTCGAAATCCATTTTCAGTATCCTTCCGAAAACGGTCTCGGCTGAACCCAGTGGCGGCCCATAATTGTTGGCGAGGTCAAAATGCGTGATGCCGTGGTCAAAAGCCGTATGGATAATATCCCGGCTGTTGCCGAAGTCATTCACAAATCCGAAATTATGCCATAATCCCAAAGAGATTACAGGAAGTTTGAGTCCGCTGTGTCCGCAACGACGGTAAAACATTGATTCGTAACGGGAAGGTGAAGGCTGGTATTCCATAATATTGTTAATTCATCTGAAATGTGAAGTTAGATTAACGGCAACCACTTACCGGTAATTACCTGCCGGTTTTTTTTGCTATTCCCGGGAAAAATAATTCCCCGACGAATCAATCGGGGAATCACTTAACTAACTCAAACGAAATATGAAATGTATTAATCTACTGTGTAGCCGATGTTGTCCAGGTAATAGTTGTGTGACGACCCCGTGAATTCCTGGAAAGAAAGGTTTTGCAGCGCGGCAGGATTACCCATTTGCGCCCATGTTAACCGTACTTCCTGCCATTCTGTAGTGGTCGTAATTGCATGCGAATTATCACCCCATCCATTTCCGTTTACAATCCAGACCAATTTTCCGGGATCATCTGAGCGCAGGTAAAAATGGATTCCTGTGTATTGTGAAATCTGGTCATTCCATGACCAATTACCCTGGAGATTATCCCATCCCGGAATTACTTTCTTGATAAAAGTAGTGCCCTGATACGCCTTTGAAGCATCTGTTACAAACTCATGATTGTTCCATGATTCGATAGTCCATGGTGCATAAAAAGCATCGTCAAAAATTGCTGTCCCTACCGCTGTTCCCCATTCAGAATCACCCGAAATGGTTGTCACTGTAATTTTTTTATACTGGGAATTTGGAGGAAGTACAATTACGATTTCCGTTAATGAGCTTGAAACGATCGTGGCTTGTGTGCCACCCACGGTAACTACCGGATCCAGGAAGAAATTTCCGTACAATGTAACCTGCTCACCATCAGCTGCATTTACAGGTTGAAAGCTGTGCAGTTCGGGCGCCGGCGGAGCGACGACAAAATCAAACTCGGCTTCACCGTTTGCGGTAACAATTTTTAGTTTGTTGGATGCGTTTGCATAAGGTGTATCCTTATCAATGGTGACAAAGATATCTGTATCGGTTACCAGCGTCTGATTGAAATACGTATCTGTATCATTGAAATAAATCTTTTGAGTGGTTGCGAAACCGGACCCGTGGATTACATACACATTTGCAGCGTACCCAACAGTAATAGCCTCCAGTTCGGGATCTGCTGCTGCACTGACTTTCTCAATGACAGGTGCCTTTCCGCTGCCGCTGTCATCGTCTGAAGAACATCCGGTCATACTCACTGTCAGCGAAGACAGAAAGAAGATACCGGCCAATCTTTTTAAATTTAAATTTTTCATATATAACTTTTTTTAATTAAACTCGTAAGGTACCGGCTCTTCCAATAACAGCGGGTTTTTGGCGACATCATTATCAGGGTAGTCCAGTAAGAAATCAGATTCATCAGGTGTGAAATTTTCCTCAAAATCCTTATTCCCGCGGTTTTGAGCAGCGATGATGGCTATAGCCTGCGCACGAGGAATTCGTCCCAGGTCAAACCAGTAATCCCCTTCAAAACAAAGTTCCTTTCTTCTTTCAACAAAAAGGTCATTGAAAGTAAACGAAGCAACACTTGCCAATCCTGCCCTGTTCCGTACGGCATTAAAAGAGGTTAAGGCCGCAGCATCGGAAGTACTCGCACCTCCGGCAAGAATGGCTTCAGCATGGATTAACAATAACTCCGCATAGCGCATGATATAGGTGTTGTTCTCCATCATGGCCCAGGCATCAATCGGTCCTGTCGCATTTCCGTTTACGATACCCTGACAGTATTTTTTTATGGCCGCTCCGGCACCCTGCCCTCCAATCTCGTCGGCAGGCGGTACGGTAAATCCTACAGCAAATTCGGTGCCGACTCTCACTTTCACATTCGGATACACATCTCCGGGAAGCATGATGGTTTCTT
>CALRKC020000256.1:0-4609 GCA_943367895.1 Erythrobacter sanguineus
ACTATGAGTACAAATAGGATCCCAGCATAAACATAAAATGGCGCGAGGTCATGATCCATTAACGCATTCACACCAAGGAAAACGCCAAATGCCGCATAAGGTGCTATGAATTTAAGTATGGTCTGATTGGTTCTGTTGCTGGTAAAAGCACCAACCGCTCCCGTCCAACGACCAATCATAAGGCTCGCCCAGTATAAGGAAATGTATGGCGCCACATCTTTTGTAAGGAAACCAAGATCTTTCTCGAGATAAGCCGGAAGATTACTTGCAGTAGAGACTTCTACACCAACATACACGAAAATCGCAATCATCCCCAAAACCAATTGTGGGTATTTCAAAGCATGCTTGCTTTCACTGGTAACATCATCAACTACGATATCTTCACTTACAATTCTATCCGGCAATGATGAAAACTTGAGCATCAAAGCCACTAAAAGAAAAGCCCCACCAAGTATAAGATAAGGAATCTTTACGCTCTCAATACTGGCAGTAACATTGTCTGAACTGGCAGCTCCGAAAATAGCAAAACTCACAATCAATGGCCCGATAGTGGTACCCAGGTTATTGATACCGCCAGCTGTAATGAGCCGCTGAGACCCTGTTGAGATTGGCCCCAATGCGATGGCAAGTGGATTCGCAACGGTTTGTTGCAATGAAAATCCAAGTCCCACTATAAATAATCCTGAAAGCATTAACTCAAACGACCCGTTATTCGCCGCAGGATAAAAAAGTAAAGTTCCTAATGCCGAAATCCCTAATCCTAATGCGAGACTATTCTTATATCCCAATCTGTTGATGATATCTCCTTTGGTAAGATGTGAAATAAACATATACAGCAATGATCCTACGGTATATGCTACGTAAAATGCAACAGATACCAATTGGCTTTGTCCCTGCGAAAGATCGAATGCCTTTTTGAAGACAGGAATAAGGATATCGTTACTGGCGGCAACAAATCCCCAAAAGAAAAAGACGGTAACAAGGGGAATGAACTGCCCCCATTTGGTCTGAACTTGTGAACTCATGTTTTGGTTTGGATTAAATGATTAGAATTTTTTTAAATATCTTAAAAACATATTGATATAATTTAGGATTATCACAAAAACCATATCAAAATTTTATAAATATCATTTATAATAACTTAACACACAATAGAAGCTAATTTAAGTTATTAACGAAATCGATTGCAGGACGCAAATTTTATGATAATTACATCGTTTGCGTAAAGAGAAATTGGAAAATGTGGTAATTAGAAAATCAGATAATGGCTATTGTAATCGGTAGCGATTTGTCCACTAACGGTAACCCCACATTATTTAATTATCTTATTGCCCCATTTTCTAATTTTCTAATTAACAAATTACCTAATTCATTAAGGTGCCATTTTCACTTCCGTTTTGGGACCGATACCATTGTTATTGAAAGCCTCAATCCTGAAATAGTATGCTTCTGAACGGTCTGCACCACTGAAATAATATTCCGTCTTTCCATAAACCATGATGGATCCGTACATCTTATCCGGAGATTTCCCGAAATAAATCACATAACCGTCCGCCGATTGTTCCTGCTGCCATTTCATCCAGATGCTGCGGCGTTCCCCTTTCTTTTTGGCTTCAGCACGCAACGGTACAAAATTTTGTACTTCACCAGGCACTTTACCGCTTCCTTTCCCGAACGCACGAAATCCGGAAATAGCAAACTTTCCTGTCGGCATACCCAGGTTTTCGAGCTTCAGGTAACGGCCTGTGCCCGGAGTGGAAAGCTCGATATAGTCATGCGGTACATCTTTGGTATTCTTACTTTTATCGACCAAAACCTTCCAGTTCTTATTGTCGTCTGAGACATATATAATGTACTGATGCCCTTTCGTGGTGTCGGGTTTGCCCATAATATCCACGTCCTGATCACCATAGTTGATCTGGATGGCATTGATGGTGCTTCTTTCACCTAAGTCAGAGATAATGTACTCCCCTTTTTTATCCGATTTCGCGGACCAATAGGTTTTTAAATCCTCATCGACGGCCAGGTTGGGCTGGAAACCACCAAGCGTTGACGAAACCTGTACGGGTTTGTTGTAATTCAGCAGCATCCATCCCGCAAAACTGCCTGAATGATGGTCTTTCTGTTGTGTGGGAAGGAATGTAGGATAGTCGCCATAAGCGGTATTGGAATACAGGATACCGTCTTTGTCAAAACCCGCCGGCCAGATACCAATTCTCCTTTCGAAGTTATTCTTGGTGCAGATGGCAATTGTCGAAACGTGCCAGTAATCATTATTGACATCCTGATAGGTGCCACCATGCCCTGCCCCCCTGGCAAAACCGCCCGGCTTGTAAGAAAATGGATTGAATGATTGGTACTGAAACGGCCCTAAGGGGCTGTCACCTACATAAACGCCGTCGCCATAACCGCTGAATTCTGTGCCCGGACCACCATACTGCAGGTAGTATTTCCCATTGTGTTTGTTCATGTATGCCCCTTCCATAAACGGCTGCAGGAAAACATTGTCATTGTGCTCGCCGAAGCGTTCCCAGCCGTGCTCGTCGTCGTTTAAAGCAATCAGGTCGTATACTTCTCCTTCAGGCTGGAAGGTTTTGCGGTTCAATTTAACGCCATGCAGCGGATAGACGTTGCTCGAACCATAATATTCATAGACTTCGTCTTTTTCCTTGTCCCAGAAAATCTGCGGATCCCAGGCGCCAGCTTGTGATTTATGAACCAATTCCTTCCAGTCGTCGACCGATGGATTGGTGCTCATCCAGATTGGGAATTCCTTTGTGTGCGTCGAACCGACAACGATAAGTGTATCATTGACGAACGAAACGGAAGGCGCACACAATTCGTCATACACTTTATGCTCAGGACGCAGGAACCTACGCGGGATGAATTTCCAGTCGAGCATGTCCTTACTGTGCCAATAACCCCATTGGTTGGTGGAAAACAGGTAATATTCGCCTTTAAAGAAAGTGATCACCGGATCGGCGGTGGCGCGGTGCTTGCCCTGCGTTACGAAATTCGGGATGGGGCAATAGCCGTAATCAATGTTGATGGGATTACAATACGTTTTTTGCTGCGCCAACGATGCTTCGGACGTTACAATCAGAACGACAATCGCCATAGCCCTGATAGCAATGGAAGGCGGCAGCAACCGGTTTGCCGATTTTTTCCCGGTAAAAAAGAGCGACGCGAGGAGCTCCTTTTTTACCCTGGAAAAAACGGAAATCGGGCTGGTGCCTGTAATGGATAGCAGGAAAAAGCTCATAATAATGTGTTTGGTTATGGGGTTTATTTTACGGGCTCGAAGCTGATGGCTGTTCCGCCGCCCGGAGCGAGTACAAGGCTTATTTTAGACTTTGATGTGACTTCAACGGTCCTGATCTTGTATGATTTTGGATTTTTCTCCCAATCTGCGTCCTTACCGTCTTCATAGATGATCGCTTTGTATTTCTGTCCTTTCGGAAGAAAATCCAAAGTAATTTCTGACTTGCGTGCATTTTCATCTGTAATGGCGCCAAGGAACCACTTTTCGGATTTTTTATCCTTACGGACCACGGTTAAATAATCGCCCGGCTCCGCTTCAAGATACTTTGAAGTCTCCCAATCCACGGCCACGTCCTTGATAAACTGGAATGCATCGGGGTATTTCTCATAATTTTCAGGCAGATCGGCAGCCATTTGCAACGGGGAATACATCGTGACGTACAGTGCCAGTTGCTTTGCCAGAGTAGTATGAACCTGCTCAGTCTTTTTCGGATCGTACACATTCATCTTGATTTCGAAGATTCCGGGTGTATAATCCATCGGGCCGCCCAAAAGACGGGTGAATGGCAACAGTGTTTCGTGCATTGGCGGATTTCCGGTACTCCAGGCGTTGAATTCGTTTCCGCGCGCGGCTTCAGCAGCAATATAGTTCGGATAAGTCCTGCCGTAACCCGTTGGCCTTGATGACTCGTGAGAATTGACCATCAGTTTGTAATCAGCGGCGCGGCGTGCGGCAAAATTAAAATGGTTGACCATGGTTTGTCCGTCATGGAATTCGCCGCGAGGGATAATTCTCCCTACATAACCTGACTTTACCGCCGGATAGCCGAATTTCTTCATGTTATCAAAAGCGCGGTCAAGCCTTCTTTCGTAATTGGCTACAGAGCCGGAAGTTTCGTGGTGCATAATCATCTTTACGCCTTTGGATTTGGCATAGTCAGTGACTTCCTTAATATTGAAATCGGGATAAGGCGTTACAAAATCGAAAACTTCTTCTTTCCAGTTCCCGAACCAGTCTTCCCAGCCGACATTCCAGCCTTCCACAAGTACACCGTCAAAGCCGTGTTTGGCTGCGAAATCAATATATCTTTTTGTATTTTCAGTAGTGGCGCCGTGCTTTCCGCTTGGGATTAAATCCTGTGAAGCGGCATTTTGTGCATTCTGTGAACCGGCAAAATCCCAGGTAGATTTCCCAACGTGCATTTCCCACCAGATGCCGACGTATTTCATCGGTTTAATCCACGAGGTATCATCGATTTTTGATGGGTCATTCAGGTTTAAGATCATTTTGGAACCGACGATATCGCGGGCGTCATCGCTGACCATGATGGTTCTCCAGGGTGATACG
>CALRKC020000257.1:0-4604 GCA_943367895.1 Erythrobacter sanguineus
CTGCTTTCGGTTTCCGGATTCTGGATTTTTGAGAAAGCTTTTGTTATCGGGCATCAGGTGGCGTTTTTAATGCTTTTTGGTTTTTATATCGTGCCACAGATTTTTTCACTGCTTAAATTTGGCCGCCCGACGAGTTTTCATCTGTGGTCCAACAAGATTGTCGGATACATTCAGGGTATTTTCATTTTTACCTTTTTTGTCTTCGGATACCATGCCGCTTACTTCTATTTTATGGTTGCCGCGAGCTGTATAGCCGATTTCGAAGTTTTCCTCTTAGTGTTGATTCTTCCAAAAATCACTTCAAACGCCATCAGTATTTTCTCAGTCTTAAAAAAGAAACGCAATGGGATTGTATAGCCTGCTCTCCGTATTTTTCATCGTTGGTGCTGCCGGGATTTTGCTGATCAACAGTAAAGATACCGAAAGCGGAAGCCGGAAAAACCGTTGGTTAAAGTATGTTGTTTACCTGATTTTGGTTTTCGGGCAATTGTTTTTAATTGAAATGAAATCGTATTTTATTTTCAGTATTCTTATTGTGGCAATGGGCGTTTATGAAATACAAAAGATATCGAAAGCCGGGAGAAACCTTTCCGCGATTCCGCTTTTCCTCTTAAGCGGATTGTTTTATGTGTTGTTTTTCATACAATGCCCGGTCGAAGTGCAGCAGTTCGTTTTCATAATTGTCATCACTTTCGACGGCTATTCGCAGCTTTTTGGGCAACTTTTCGGAAGGGTGAAATTGTTTCCTAAGGTAAGTCCCGGAAAGACTTTTGAGGGATTGATCGGCGGAATGCTATCGGTGGGGTTGACCATTTTGGTTTTGAGTCAAATCCTCAAAATCGAAGTGTTGCAGGCCACCATTTATGGCTTTGGGGTAGTGGTGCTTTCCGTCAGTGGTGACTTTCTTGCGTCGCTTTATAAAAGGGCAAACGGCGTGAAGGATTTCAGCGCATTGGTTCCGGGCCACGGCGGCGTCCTCGATCGTTTTGACAGCCTGATATTTTCTGCTTTTGGATTTTACTTTTTACTGCAAATTAATTTTTCGGACAGGACGGTTCTGACCGTAGCCGCTTATGTATTGATTTTCCTGTTGATTTTCTTATTGGCAGAAGCAGGATACCATCTCCTGAAAATAAAAACGGAAATAACCAGAAAGTTTGTCCACGCCACGTCCGGCATTTGCTGCCTTAGCTTTCCTTTATTTGTTGAAAGCCAATGGACAGTTCTCTTATTATGCGGCAGTTTTTTCCTGCTGCTGATTGTCAGCCTGCGTTACAAATGGCTCAGATCTGTGAATGGTATTGATAGGAAATCCTATGGAAGCCTGCTGTTTCCGGTGTCTGTGTTCGTTAGTTTCCTATGCTTTCAATATTTCGGGAGCGAATACCTTTATTTTTATTTACCGATTGTCATTCTCGCCATTTGTGATCCCCTGGCCGCACTCACAGGGAAGAAATGGCCTGTCGGGCGCTATAAAATCGGCAGGGATACGAAGACAGCAATGGGTTCGACAGCATTTTTTGTCAGTTGTTCCGGAATCATGCTGATGGCCTTTTACGAACTGATGGACCCGGGGATGCTTTTGTTGAAAGTTTGCCTGATTTCGGCAACGGCTACGTTAGCGGAAGCGTTCAGTACCAAAGGCTTTGATAACCTGACGATTCCTTTCAGTGTTATTTTAATGTTGTTTTTATTTCGTTAAAAGCAAAATATATTGTTGAAAAAATATTATATACTGAAACACAATTAATTAGTTTTTTAGTGCGTTAGGTTATTTTGCCTCCATGCTTGCAAAAAAGCCAATTCTGTAACCAATTAATACATTATATTATGATAGAGATTACTGATAACATTGCGAGCCTCGTAGGCACTGTCGCCACGGTGGATAACAAGGTGGTTTATGTAAAAGGCTATGTAAATGAAGGCGACGGCGGGGAAGGTATGTTCCTTTTCAAGAAAGATAATACTAAAACACCTAATGATGGTGTAATATTTGATACCGAGTATGCCGGTCCCGAGCCAGTGCTTTCCGGCAGGTGGATAAGGCAATATTCAGGATATATGAATGTGCTTTATTTTGGGGTTAGAAGAGGAGAATCGTATGGGTTCTCAAACTCTAACAGGATACAGAAGGCGATTGACTATGCGACTGAGGAGGACGTCAATACAATATACAGCGAAGAAGCCGACCTCACGCTTTATTTCCCAAACGGACATTATTTTATCGATCAATCTTTGGTGCTTAAAGACAAGCTCAGGATGCTGGGTGCCCCAGGCACTATGCTTACGAATGCCGAAGGAAATTATGATTATATGTTTAAGTTGAGCCCTGGCGTTGTCACTAAGCTTAGGATGGAGAATTTCATAATTAATACGAACGAGAAAACATATTATTACGACGAAAATAATTACGGAGGAACTGGTGGAATACACATAAAAGCGGATTTTAAGAAACCCGGCGTGGCTGTGGGTGATGGAGGTCTTTGGGATGCGGTTTTCAGGAACATCAACATCATCAATTCATTAGGAAACTGTATCTATCTTGAAGGTGGAGAACTTTATCGTGAAAATGGAGATTCCATGATTGAAGGCTACAAGCTGCCGAACCAATTTATGATTTTTGACAATGTGCGCACCCAAAAAATGGGTGAATACACCTACGCTCTCAAAATGACCGGCCAAAATGCCAATTACACTTTCCTAAATTGTGAATTTATAAATGCATTTATACTCCCAGCTGGTGAACCTCCTGTTTATAAAGATGTTGATGGGACGTGTATCTATATAGGCTCTGTCTGGTCCGGACATTCGGATAAGGATAAACTCGGGACCAATGCAGTTTCCTTTATCAATTCAGGTTTTGGCAATTATTCCAGGTATGGTGCCATTATTAGGGATTCGGGGAACATTACTTTTGATACGTGTTTCCTTGAGGGTATGGACTACGCCTTTGATATTATGAACTCATTTCAAATCAATATTGTAGGCACTAGGTTTGCCAATGCCGCAGGGATGGGCTCCAAAACTGAGCGATCGCATACAGGAGGAGTAGGGAATTGCATCACATCGGAAAATTCGATTGTCAATGTTTATAATAATTCTGTTTTTGTTTCAAAGATTGATGAACCAATACTTCTTCAGCAAAAGTTTATTTCTGGGACAGGTAATAATAATGTCATCAACGCCCAGAACAACTCGTTTATGCTGAATGATCAAAAATTATCACACACCCATGGCATTATGCAAACTACCCAAATTGTTACCATAGCATATGATAATGGGAGCAATTATGGATTGACGACAGGGATTGAGATAGGAGGCAAAAAACTAGTCTTTATTAACAATGATGGAGAAATTTACAGGATAGAATCTAATGTAATTGCGGGGGAAACCTTCTTTTTAAGAGTAAACACAGATACAGTCAAATTCTTTGCTGCGGATACGGTCACAGGTATACCGGCTGGCGGGAATTTATTCTTAAACGGGCAAATTTCAGTCACTCTCACAAATGGGCAAGGTGCTACATTTATAAAAATTGACAATATCGTAGGTAATGTTCCTCCGGGCGGAGTAGGCATTGAAAATTGCAACTACCAGTTAGTTTCGATTGCAGATTAGTAAATATATTATATAGATTTCGTACATCGTGACCTCATAGTAGAGAAGCAAATTCAACTAGTCCGAAAGGTTGGGATAGAAAATAGGGTTGGAAATCCAGAGCTTTAATGTTCTGGATTTTTTTATTTCTAGTCCATATGCCATTGAATTTGTAGGGGCTTTGGCTTGCTTTCCCCTAATGAAAAAGATAAAGTCATAATTCATTTTTTTCTTTTGATTCCCAATTTTTTACTTACTTTTCGCCAAATTTTTTACATGAAACGTATAGTAAGCCTCATGCTGGTTATAGGATTGTCAATCCACTCATTATCAGCGCAGAAGAATTTAGACCCGACTCCGGCAGATATTGAGCTTGCGAAAAAACTCAGGATACAATACCCGAAAGACGATGTGGCCATACTGTCGGGCACCGAGAATATCAGTTTTGGATACAATAAAAAAGCCAAAAAAGTTACTGTAACGAACACGCAGTCAGCTCAAATGATGAATATTAACCATCGGGCAGACATTGGTTTGGCGGAATTCTACGACAGTGAATCAAAAATTGAGAAATTCAGCCTCAAATACAGGAACGATCGTGTCGCAAATTTCGCCGTAAGGGACGAGTTTTACCGCAGCGAGGATATGTTTTACACCGACGCGCGCGTGAAATACATGAATGTGGATTTTCCGGTCCAGGGGTATTCGTACCAATATGAAATGGAGAAAAAATATGACGATGTCAAGTATTTCACTTCCATTTACTTCAACGACCAGTTCCCGGTGTTGAAAAAGCAGATTGTCATTGCGGTACCGGACTGGCTTGCTGTGGAGCTTAAGGAATTCAACTTTGCAGGAAACAACATCAAAAAGACTGAAAGAAAAGTTGAAGGCGGCATCACCGAATACACTTATACCGCTGAAAATATTCCAGCGCATTTTAAGGATGAGAACATTCCCGGCAGAAGTTACCTGTATCCTCATGTCCTGATCATTGCCAAATCGGT
>CALRKC020000258.1:0-4601 GCA_943367895.1 Erythrobacter sanguineus
TCTTTTTTTAGGTGATACCCCAAATGTATAAATGACGATTTCCTATCTTTAGTAATTCTAATCGCTAATGGAAATGTCCCGTCTTTGTTGACCTTACTACGTAATACTGCTTTCACTGTTGCCATGGCTTATATGATTTTTATTACAGTAAAGATTAGAAATCTTGGTACAACATAGGTACAACAAATGGAGTTTTTATATGTTTTGTTGCAATTTAATTTGTTTCTAAACACCAGTAAAATAAGGCATTTTGAAACATATCGAACCATATAAAACCATTAAATAAAGGATTCATAACCCTGAGGTCACGGGTTCAACTCCCGTCCTCGCTACAGGAAAAAACAAGGCTGTAAGTAATTCTTACGGCCTTTTTTTGTGCCCGGAAACTCGCACGGGAATAAGTAATAAAACAATTTGTCGTTGTTAGGCTGACCACGATAAATCAAAACTAAAAATATCAGTAATTTCTTTCAAATACTCGATTTTGTGCACTTTGTCGATTAAATTATACATTTTATCGATAAAAAATTTGGTGGTTTGATTTTCATTTAATACGTTTGGCATACCAAATCTGATTAAAATGAAAAAAACTACACTTCTGGCAATGCTTGTCAGTCTCCTTTTTGCCTCATTATCTTTTTCTCAATCAATCAACAACTGGAACATTAAAAAGGAATCGGAACTTCCCAAGAGCACGCTAAGTCTTAAAAGGGAAATCATTCCGAATAAGTACCAGGTATTTCATCTTAACATTAATGAATTCCGGCAAAACCTACAAAAAGCCGTGGTTCGTGATGAGAATAACCAACTGTCGCGCACAGTGCCTGTAATGTTTCCCGTTGGAGACGGCACGACAGAAACGTTCCTTATTGAAAAGGTCAATGTACTCGCGCCCGAACTGGGGTTAAAATATCCGGAAATACAATCTTACCGCGGTATCAGCACGGACAATCGCCTGAAGGTAATTTATTTCAGTATGTATAATAACGAGTTCAGGGGACTTATTACCGGAACGCGTACAATATACATTGATCCTTACGCCAAAGATGAGACTGAAAACTACATCGTTTACGACCGATCTGATTTGAACAGGGATGTGAACGATGATTTCGTCTGTCATACAAAAGATGAGGATTTGCAAATTAAAGTTCCGGAAAACACACCGAGCACACACCGGAATTCTACCGACGCCAAATTGCGTACCTACCGAATTGCGGTTGCCTGTACGTCTGAATACACTTATTACTACGGAAATACTGTTGTAGCGGCTTTGGCTGCAATAAACACAACCATCACACGTGTCAACTCGGTTTACATCAGGGATCTTGCAGTACAGTTCCAGGTTGTCGCTGCCAATGACCGTTTGATTTACCGCAATAATGTAAATATTGACAGTACACCGGACGCGGACCCTTATGACAATTACGACGGAAGTCAGATGTTAAGTGCCAATACTTCAAACATCACCGGATTGATTGGTGTGGGCAGTTATGACATTGGGCATGTATTCAGCACAGGTGGTGGTGGTATTGCCGGAACAGGGCCATGTACAGCTGCCTCAAAAGGAAGTGGCGTTACCGGAATTGTAACACCGCAATACGATCCGTTTGATATCGATTATGTATGTCATGAAATCGGTCACCAGTTTGGTGCCGGTCATACACAAAATAATGCATGCCAAAGGTCTGCAGCTGCAGCCATGGAACCGGGCAGTGCTTCGACTATTATGGGCTATGCAGGAATTTGTCCTCCAAATATCCAGAACAACAGTGATGCTTATTTTCATGCGATCAGTATTTCCCAAATGTCTACAACGATTGCCGGCAATACCTGTGAGACCGAAACCACGATCAATAATGCAGAGCCTACCATAACGGCACTGCCTGATTATACAATTCCGAAATCAACTCCTTTCATATTGACTGGAACTGCATCAGACAGTAACGGAGATGCAATGACTTATTGCTGGGAACAAATGAACAACGGAACTACGAGTGGTACAATGCCTCCGCAGTCGACCAGTACGGACAGGCCAAACTTCAGGTCATTCTTTCCGACGACATCTCCCTCAAGGACATTTCCGAATCTTACAGACCTCATCAACAACGTAACACCAACATGGGAAGTTTTACCAAGTGTAGCCAGAACAATGAACTTCCGTCTGACTGTAAGGGATAATAATCCCGTTGGAGGACAATCAAATCAGGATAATGTAGTAGTCACTGTTGGAACAGCCGGACCTTTTGCCGTGACTTCGCCAAATGCTTCGACCACCTGGTATGTTGGTGAAACCAAAACCATTACCTGGAGCGTTAACAGTACAAACACAGCAACATACTCTGTGAATGTAAATATTAAACTATCGACCGACGGCGGCTTGACCTACCCTATCACATTGGCCAGCGGTACCGCAAACGACGGAACCGAAAACATTGTGGTACCTAATAATATCGGGACGACAAACAGGATTAAAGTAGAAGCTGCAGCCAATATCTTTTTTGATATCTCAAACGCAAATTTCGAAATCAAGTCCAATAAATTTGACCTGACCACTTCGCAGGCAACTGTCTCTGTCTGTAAGCCTGCAAGTGCAGTATACACCTTAACATATACGCCAGCGCCAGGATTCTCGGAGACCACGACATTTTCTGCCACCAATTTACCAAGTGGCGCCAGCGTAGCGTTTTCGCCAACCACAAGAAGTACTTCAGGGAGTGTAACGATGACTGTTTCCGGAATGAGCGGTGTGGCTATCGGCAATTATGCAATAAATGCAGTAGGAACATCGACTACGGCAAATATCAGTCTGCCGTTAACTTTGAAAGTTTTTGACAACAATATCGGCACCATCAATTTGTCTTCTCCGGTAAACGGCGCCGCAAATCAGGCTACCTCTGTGGCATTGCAATGGACTGCCTTGTCAAATGCGTCCTCCTATGAAGTTCAGGTTGCCGCTAACCCAAGTTTTTCAACCATTTTAGAATCTGCAACAGTTACTACAAACTCATATCAAACTGCCGCTTTGGCGACGGGAACCATTAATTACTGGAGAGTAAGACCAGTAAATGCGTGTGTTACGGGTGCTTATTCTGAAATTTTTGTATTCCAGATTGCAAGTGATTTTTGCAATACGTATACGAACGAGTATTTTGATGGAAATAACGTATGGGAAGAGAACTCTACCAACGCTGTAATTGTAAAAATGGATGTCCCTGATGACGTTGTGATCAGCAAAGTAAGCTTCTACATGAAAGCACTTCATGAATCGTTGGCAGATATTAAAATGCAATTCAGCGGACCAACAGGGATCTTCGCTGAAATCTACAACAGGGATTGTACAGGAACCAATTTTGATATCACTTTTGATGATGCGGGTGTTGTACTTACCTGCGGAAATATAGATCCCCTGACGACAGCTGGTCTCGAAGGGATACAACAAGCAAGCCAACCTTTGTCGAAATTTAACGGAACCAGTTCATTAGGAACCTGGACGTTACTGGCTACTGACCGGGGTGCCAATACTTCCGGAGGTAGTTTCACTGAAATGAATGTAAAGATTTGCGGAAAATTACAGATTGTAAACAATATTTCGCTGACCAACAGTACTATGAACGTAACTCAGGGAACTACTGCAACAATTTCGTCCACAAGCCTTAGTGCATCCCAACCAAGCGCAACGGCTGCGAATCTGGTGTTTACGGTTACACAACTTCCAACAAAAGGTTCATTACGGAAAAGCGGAACCAATCTTGCCGTTGGAGACACATTCACACAGGCCGATATCAACAACAACCTCATAACATATGTTCACAATGGCGTTAACAACAGCGCTGATAATTTTAAGTTTTCTGTAACGGGCTTAAACCTTGCGTTACTGGGTGCGCAGACTTTCAATTTTAATATCTGTAACGTAACCAATACGCCTTCGCAAGTCAATGTACTCTGCTTTGGAGCCGCTACAGGTTCAGCTACCGTAGCACCAACAGGAGGAACAGCACCATACACCTATTCGTGGTCGCCTTCCGGTGGAACTGCCGCTACAGCCTCGAACCTGGTTGCCGGTACCTATACCTGTACTATCACGGATGCAACAGGATGCTCTATCAACCAGCAATTTACAATCACACAGCCAGCCGCTGCGATATCGAATACCGTTTCGCAGGTCAACGTACTTTGCCATGGCGCTGCCACAGGCGCTGCTACCGTTGTCGCTTCTGGCGGAACAGGCGCTTACACTTACCTTTGGTCTCCATCGGGTGGTACTGCCGCAACAGCGTCAAATCTTGCGGCCGGAAACTATTCGGTAAGGATCACCGATGCTAACGGTTGTTTCAAGGATCAGGCATTTACAATCACACAGCCCGTCGCTGCGATATCGAATACCGTTTCTCAGGTCAACGTACTTTGCCATGGCGCTGCCACAGGTTCTGCTACCGTTGTCGCTTCAGGCGGAACAGGGGCTTACACTTACCTTTGGACTCCATCGGGAGGTACTGCCGCAACAGCTTCAAACCTTGCGGCCGGCAACTATTCGGTAAGGATCACCGATGCTAACGGTTGTTTCAAGGATCAGGCATTTACAATCACACAGCCCGTCGCTG
>CALRKC020000259.1:0-4598 GCA_943367895.1 Erythrobacter sanguineus
ACTGATGTGTTACTTTCTGAAGCTTAAAAGTTACTTTTTCCACGCCACCTGTCCATACCCATGTACCGGCAAATTTGTCGAAATCACCATTAATATCTTTGATATAGCTTCCAACCGGCATGTCCTCAAGCCAATAGCCATCTTTAATCCCAACTGTAATTTGTGCCTGGCTGAATACTCCGGTTAAAAGGAATATAGTGAAATATACTTTTTTCATAGTTTTCATTATTAATTGCAATCAGAGAGCGTTACATTATCATTTTGTTCGTCATAGGTGAGCTTTTTCCAATTTGAAAAGTCTATGTTTCCTGTGTAAATATCCAATCCTCCGGCTAATTTAGACAACATTTTTACAAATCCCTTTTCATTTGTTTGGTTTGTACCACGATTATTTAGCGAATAGCCAATAATCGTTCAGGGTTTCTATTATACTTTCACTTCCAAAAGCACACTATACTAAGGGAAAACCCTGAATATCGTCCGTTTAACCCAATCTTTAAATTCAACACAAGCCATTGCAAATCCAACATCGGTCATTGTCAACCCAACATCGGTCATTGCGAAGCCGACACCAGCCATTGCAAACCCAACACCAGCCATTGCAAATCCAACACCAGCCATTGCGAACCCAACAACGGTAATTGTCAACATGACATCGGTCATTGCGAAGCCGACACAAGCCATTGCGAACCCAACATCGGTCATTGCGAACCTGACATCGGTCATTGAGAAGCCGGCACAAGCCATTGCGAACCCCACATCGGTTATTGTCAATGCGATATCGGTATTTGCGAAGTCGACACAGGACAATCTCGTTCCAGAAACATAAAAATGTTAAAATGCGATTTAAATTCTTGTTAAAATTTAAATTGCTGCTTTTTTGAAAAGTATTGTCATTATTAGATTCTCTTATATTCGGCTACCTTTTAGTAAGTTAAAGTTTACAGCAGTTTGAAAATCATTTTCTCAAAACATTTTACATTCGTCTCAGGTTCAGCCAGAAGCGAACCAGATCATTAATCAAATACAGAATAAAATGAATTCAAAACAAACAGCAAGACTTGCCATGCTGACAGCAACAGCCGGCATTGAAACACCAGACAATCTGGAAATCCTGACAAAAATGCCCAATTTCAGCGACCACTTATCAGCGTTTAAGCTCGGATTGGCAGACATTCACAAAGCAGCCTTAATCCAGCAGGACCATCCGCTGACTACCAGCGAAGACAAAGAGGCTGCCCGTGAGACGCTCGAAAACCACATGCTCGAAGTGTCCACAATCATCAACGCTTTTGCCGTAAACACCAAAAAAGCAGGGGTCGCACAAGGCTATGCCGCCAAAGAGTACGTTTTCAAAAGAATGAAAGACAGGGAACTGGAACTCGAGGCAAAAAACATAATCAAACTCGCAACCCAGTGGGAGGACGATCTCGTGCCTTACGGACTTACAAAAAACGACACCCGGCAACTGCAGGAGGCCGCCAGCGCATTTACCAACCTGATACCAGTGCCCGGCGACAACCAAAGGACAAAAAAGGGCTCTACCCAAATGATCAGGGATGGTTTCAAAAGAGCCGATACGGCACTCGGCTTTATGGATGCACTGGTCAATACCCAGCGCACAAAAGCGCCAGAATTTTACGCTGACTACTGGAGCAGACGAGTGGTCATTGACCTGCCATCGCATACCATTTCATTGCGTGGTGTCGCCAAAGACAGCAACGGCAGCCCCCTTAAAAATGTAAAAGTTGCCATTGATGGTACACAAAGGGCCGCTAAAACGACAGCAACCGGCGCGTTCCAGTTCCGCCGCCTTCCTGATGGCGTATACATTCTTCGATTCACCCGCCCCGGCTTTGAAGACTTGATGTACACCGCAGTTGTAAACAACGGCATTAAAACAATTGTCACCGTTCAAATGCGTGAAACAACCTGATTAAAATTCGGAGCGGGTTATACCCGAACCGCCATGGGTGCTTTTTTATGTTTGCGCTGCCTATGCAGTAGGCAGTCGCATTAAGACAGGGACAGGTCGCGATCTGTCCCTGCCTAATTAAATACCATGCCCTGTTTGGACAAAGGCTGATAATCTATAGCACAGCTTCGCCCTGGCCTGGTAAAAGGCCTTTCTTAGAAAAAAGCAAAGGATTGACAATAAGCTGCCGGCTCAATCACTCCTGCCTCTGAAATTCAACATTAATAGTCTTATCTGAACTTCCGCCCGCCATTATCGTAAAGTCGTTGGATTCCGTCACGAAATTTCCTTCGTTGTCATAATATCCGAGATCCCCGGCTGTAAGCGTGAAATGAACTGTCTTTGTTTCCCCTTTTTTAAGTGAAACCAATTCGAAGCCTTTGAGTTCTTTTACCGGCCGTGCGATACGGGCAGTTTTATTGTGAATGTACAGCTGCACCACTTCTTTCCCGTCATAATTCCCCGTATTGGTGACATCCACAGTAACCTCTACATTTTGGATACCATATCTAACGCCGTTGACTACTGTGTCGCTGCTTTTAAAGTCATCTTTAGCCTTTAAATTTTTATACTCAAACGTCGTATAACTCAGTCCGAACCCAAACGGATACAGCGGTGTTTTCTCCACGTCGCTGTAATGCGACCAGAACACATTCTTATCACTGTCTACCGGTCTTCCGGTGTTGTAATTGTTGTAATAAATCGGCACCTGCCCTACATTCCTCGGGAATGACATCGGCAGTTTCCCACTCGGATTGTAATCGCCGTACAATACTTTCGCAACTGCATTCCCGGTTTCGGTCCCCAGATGCCATGCTTCAACAATCGCCGGGATATGTTCCGCCGCCCACGGAATCGCCAGTGGCCTGCCGTTGTTCAGCACCAGTACAATATTAGGGTTTGCTTTATAAACCGTTTCCAGCAACGCCTGCTGGTTTCCGGGTAAATCCAGGTTGGTCCTGCTCCTGCCCTCCCCGCTTTGGAATCCGTGCTCGCCTAAGACCATGATCACGACATCGGCAGACTTCGCTGCAGTCACAGCGGCGGCAAACCCACTCGTGTCAGTGGTATTGAATACCAACTCATCTATAAAGGCGGTTTTGCCAACCGTCACGTCTGTTCCTTTTTCATATACCAACTTGTTGCCTTTATACTGCTGCATGCCTTCCAGTACCGACACCGCTGTATTGTCGTCAGAACCCAGTCGCCAGCTGCCCAAAGGACTGTTTTTATCGGCCGCCAAGGCCCCAATAAGCACTATCTTCTGCCCGGCTTTCTTCAATGGGAGCAGTTGTTTGTCATTCTTCAGCAGCACAATTGATTTCATCGCCATATCCAAAACGGCGTCATGGTTTGCCTTGCTGCCAATCACTTCCTTCTCCCGTTTCTCATCACAGAATTTATAGGGATTATCAAACAGCCCCAATTCAAACTTCACCCTCAGTATCCGTCTTACGGCATCATCAATCAGTTTCTCATCCAGTTTCCCGGCTTTGACAAGTTTAGCCAATTCCGCTATATAAAGGTGCGCTTCCATATCCATATCGGCGCCCGCGGTCACCGCTTTCAATGCCGCATCCGCACCATCTTTGGCATAACCATGCGACACCATTTCGCGTACCGAAGCCCAGTCCGAAACCACAAAACCGTCAAACTGCCATTTGCCTTTCAGGATGTCGCGCTGCAGGAACACATTTCCGGTCGCCGGCACGCCATTGAGGATGTTAAAAGAATTCATAAACGTGCGTACACCGGCCTCTTTAGCGGCTTCAAATGGCGGCAGCACCACATTATACAAAGTCGAATTGCTGATGTCCACCGTATTGTAATCCCTGCCCGCCTCCGCAAATCCGTAGGCGGCAAAATGCTTCGCACAGGCCGCGATGTGATTGTTGCCGGAGAAATTTTCGCCCTGGAATCCCTTTACCCTGGCCGCCGCGACCTTACTGCCCAGATACGGATCTTCTCCCGCACCTTCCATCACCCGTCCCCAGCGTGCGTCCCGCGATATGTCTACCATGGGGCCAAAAGTCCATGCAATACCTGATGCCGAGGCTTCATCTGCGGCCACTTCCGCCGACTTCCGAATCGCTTCCATATCCCAGCTTGCGGCTTCTGCCAGCGGAATCGGGCTTAGGGTTTTATAGCCATGAATCACATCAAAGCCAATAATCAACGGAATCCCAAGCCGCGTTTCTTCGACCGCAATTTTCTGCACAGCAAGCACGTTTTTCACGCCACGCACAGATAGCATCGATCCTACATAACCTTTGCGCAGGTGTTCGTATTTTAATTCCGCCGAGCCGCCTTTCGGTGCCGGACCCGTCACATCCCAAAAACCATTGTACTGGTTCATCTGCCCTATCTTTTCCTCCAGCGTCATCTCACGCAGCAGCAGGTCAATGCGTTGTTCAATCGGTTTTGTCTTGTCCAGGTGGGCTTTCTTTTGTGCGTTCATACTTGTCAGTGTCAGGAAAATTCCTGCGATCATCAGTTTTGTTTTCATTGGTTTTATGTTTTTTTGGGCGTGCCCCTCCGGGTCGGGCTATCCGCTGCAATCTTTTTTTGCTGTCAAAAAGGTTATCCGATTGAAAAGCTTTCAGGCAAAAAAAGGATTTCCGCT
>CALRKC020000260.1:0-4574 GCA_943367895.1 Erythrobacter sanguineus
TGATTGGAGTCGTGAAGGCGGCATCACTATAGTATGTGCCAACTGTCAACGGATCTAAAATCACTTGATCACAACCTTGTAAGTCTTCAACTGCCGGAGTAATTACAGGAAAAGGAGTAACGTTAATATTCCAAACCTCGTCTGTAAAACAGGCAAGTGTATTACCCGGAGCAGAAACTCCTGCATAAATATAAACGGGAGTTGCAACACTAATCTGATCCCCAGGGAATAGTTGCGTTCCGGTACCATCATCTCCGGTGTAATAAGCAGTAACTGCATTAGGAGGCGTGGTCACAATCGTATTGTATGCCGGTAGTGTAAATGAGCCACACTGATCAATACTAGCCGGAACATTTATTACCGGTTTAGCATACTGCGTAATTGTAAACGAAGTTTCATCCCTACACGGTACCGGAGCACCGTCATCGGCGTAAACATAGATTGTGGTTGTCTGTGGTGCACCACCTACACCAGTATAAGCAATAGAATATGGTAATGTGATCTTATTACCTGTACCTGCTGGTCCGCCCGGAGCATCATAATAATCACCAGCCCCTACGATAGGAGGAAGGAAATAGTTGACATCACAGGTATAAATATCGGCAACATCTTCAACGTTGACAATGCTGAATGATACCGTGAAACTGTCTTCTCCATCACATACGCCTTGGGTTGATCCCGGCTGGTATACATACACAGTACGTACCGCTGAGGTCAATTGTGTTATGGTACCGCCAACAATAGGATCTTCGCCGCCTGGCTGATTGTAAAAACCACCTTGCTGTGTTAATGTAGGCAATGTATAGGTAGTTGTATTACATTCTGCAACCGCATCAGCAAAGACATCTACGATAGGGGTATTACTAATGGTTACGGAAAACTCTTCATTCTCCTGACAGCCATTACCCGGTCCGTCTACATGCAGGTAAAAATGATGTACACCTTCTCCGGTAACAACATAATTCTGGGTATTGTTGCCATCAGCAACAAAAGTTCCGTTACCGACATTATTTGGAGCTGTGCCTTCATAATAACTTGCTCCCGGATATGGATTTGGAGGAAGGATATAAAAATCACATTGGGCAGGAACATCTGCAATCTCAGGCATTGTGGCAAGCTGGTTGGTCACTGTGAAACTGATGTTGTAAGTACATGGCTCTCCAGGTACGTATAAATAGTAAGTGTTGGTGCCCACTTCGTTAAAAGCAACCTGTCCATTTGGACCAGGGAAAAGCTGAGTACCGCCTCCATTCTGGAAACTGTCAGTATGATATTCACCTACCGGAGAAGCAGTTAATGAATAACCGTTACAACGTATTACAGGTGCTCCAGGTACATTCAGGTTTCCGGCAACTCCTATAAATACTCTGAATGATACGTCATCGTTAGTACAGGTTCCAGATTGTTGGTGTACATAAATTGTCGTATTGTTCGTATTTATTGCATCGCCAAAAAACCGCTGCGTACCAGTTTGATTTGGACCAGTCCAATAAGTTACCTGTGGATTGGCAGTCATATTGGTTCCCAATATATAAGAGGTACAGTCAAATTGATTTGGGTAAGCACTTTGTGATATCGGTGTAAAAGGCGTAATGTTTATTGTAAACGGTATGTTGTCTGAACAAACAGGTGTAATTCCGATTGACTCTACATAAAGATATAGGGTAGTTGTTGAGTTGATTACCGTACCTGGCGCGATCTCCACGTTGGATGCGCTTGGAGGGCCTAAATTAGGCAAATACATACCATAAGGCAATGGAGGAAGAGTATAGCTTGTACAGACCGGGGCGGTAGGAAGATCAGTTACCCAATCGTTTAGGTCTACTTTTACAACACTGAATGTACTTTCATTTGAACACAAACCTGTTCCCGGGTCGTTATAGATAAACACAGCCTGTGTATCGGTAATAAGCGTTTCAGCAGGAGTATCCAATTCCGTTCCCGTTCCATTAGGTCCATCCGCGGCTGTCCAATATTCCGCAGTTGGTTCCGTTAAGGCTGGTAACTGGTATCCGGCAGTGGTACTGCACATCAATACGTTGTCGAGCGTTTCGATTGGCGCCTTTGGAACAACTGTAATTGTTGCAGTTGGCACTGATGCAGGAGTTACGGCATAACAGCTTGGATTTCCAACCAATTCAACCCGTGCAAACAAATCTCTGGTCGTTTGATTGTTTAAATTTGCAATAACGGGAGGCGTATTCTGATTTGCCTGGTCCCAGGTAGCGTAATACTTAACGACATATTGTGCAGCTACCTCTGGTGTAGGAGAACCCAATACTAAATTGGTAATGGCAGCCATACTAAAGTCGGCCCTTGGTGTTGCTGCAGGGTAATTCTTAGCACACTTTGTAAAAATTGCGTTTGCTGGATTGGGAATATTTACAAAAGGCTCGGCTACATACTTCAATTGAAAAGACTTGGTCTCATAGCATGGAGAAGTGCCACTTTTGATTCTGGCATATATCGTAGTCCCTGCTACAGCCTGATTGTGTGTAATTACATGAGGAATCGATAGCGGACTTGCACCTGAATTGGCCTGAGTCTGGTTTGCGTGATAGGTGATAACGGTATCTGCAGGAAGTCCGGCCATCATTAAAGCCGTGTTAATGCTTAGATCAAAACTATGCGTAGGCGCACTGGCCTCACATGATTTGTAAAGGTTTATGGGATTTGGTGCGCCTATCGGCGAATAGACTTCTACAAGAATAAAGTCCTTGATAGGATCGCAGTTTTCCTTTGTATATTGTAAAGCATACGTGTCAGTTGAATTATACAAAGCGAGGCTTAACGTTTGGCCCGTAGCGCCGGGTATTGGTGTGTTTCCACCATTGTTAAACCATTGGTATTGAGTCCCGTCTGGCAATGGAGTGACAGGCGCTAATGTTGGCATAACACCTCCCTGACAGATAGCATCCCTCGGCGGTGTAGCGGTAGCATTGGTTGGGGTATAATCCAAACCTAATACCTCTGTTCCGATGTTAAAGGTGTTGGCACCGAAAAACACAGCAGAATCGTATAATGGGCTTGGGTTATTATTGGAATCCACACCGTCGGCGATTACCAGCTTAATTTTATAATCGTGGGTTACATCTACTACAGATGAAGCTGTCATTTTTATCGTCTGGCCATTGAAGTTTATCGCAGGACCAAAACCACTACCGTTGTACGCGCCGAAAAATCCGGCATTTACAGAAGCACAGTTGGCATTGTATAAGCTGTTCCTTATCGTTGCCACGGAAATAGGTGAGTTGCCGGCAACGACTGCCAGGTTTGTTGAAACCCCTGTTGTTAAGTCGGTCAGGATAAAAGCAAAAGCATCTGAGAAATTACACTGCAGCGCACCATATTCTTCAGAGGCGAAAACGAAATCAAAACTGAAGTTGGCCGAAAGCGGTGTAAAATTAAATTCCAGATAGGAAGCATTAATGGAATTGAATGTAATGCCTGACTGAGAAAGAAGTATATTCTGAAGATCAGCATCTCCCGTCCAGGCCTGATTACCATCACTTAGCGTAGTGGTATTTGGTGTTGCTGGATTGACACCCGGGATTTTTGTTACATCACCGGTCGACAGTACCACACCACTTGAAAAGGGGAAGTTTGGGTTGCTGCTGGTATTCTGGAAAAAACCGATACCGTTTGTAGAGCCGAAATCCGTACCCGTCCTTGCCACCACATTCTGGCCGCTGGTACAGGGTGAACTGATTAAGACGTCGTTTACAAGCTGCTCAGCGGTGTACTGGGTTGTGTTGACCGAAATCGCCTGCGAAAATCCTGCAAACGACACCAATAACATCATAAAAAATAAACTTTTTTTCATAACCACATTATAAATTTTAAGGAAACAAACATAATAATAATTTTATAAATAATTCTAAAAAATGCTAAAATCGTGTTAACATAATCCCTTCGTCAGCTTTTTTAACATTTACGGCTTTCATTGAGGTATTTTACCAACTTTTATAACACTTTTTCGGAATTACAGCTATCTTTGCGCTTTCAAATTCGAAAGCCATGGATTTACAACAGATTTTGACTCCCAAAATCCAAAATGCGATACGCATTTTATTTGATATTGATATTGACAAAATCGAGTTTCAGGTCACCAGAAAGGACTTTGAAGGGGACGTCACCCTTGTGCTCTTTCCACTGCTAAAACAGTTAAAAAGTAGTTTACCCTACTTGGGCAATGAAATTGGGAATTATCTTGTCGAAAACACCGATTTGGTTACGCGTTTTAACGTAGTTTCCGGGTTTCTTAACCTCGTAATTGACGATACCTATTATATTGCATACTTCAACAGTATAAAAGATAACACAAACTTTGGTTTTGTCACACCGGCAGCCGATTCCAAAGCGGTCATGGTGGAGTATTCCTCACCCAATACGAACAAACCCCTGCATCTAGGCCATGTGCGCAACATTCTTCTAGGTTCTTCAGTCGCGGCAATCATTAAGGCTTCCGGAAAAAATGTTTACAAGACACAAATTATCAACGACCGCGGTATTCATATCTGCAAGTCAATGCTGGCTTATGAAAAATGGGGAAATGATGAAGTGCCAACTACAGA